>JANWXA010000047.1:0-7554 GCA_025055465.1 Candidatus Kapaibacterium sp. | reverse complement strand
ACACGGTCACCGACAACGATAACCCGCTCCAACAGTGTCACCATGTTCAGCCCTACTGCCGCTCCGCACTTTCACGAAAGCTGGCGGTCCTTCGTTATACATCCCGCACACAGCGGACGACCCTAAAGACGATAATGGTGGAGCTTCCTGTGCTGTCCCTAACTGAAACCCAGACAATCCCCGGCGAGCGGCGGGGAGCACGGCAGGTTTATATCGAGACTTACGGCTGCCAGATGAATGTGAACGATTCCGAAATCGTGCTGGGGCTCCTCCATGCCAACGGCTACGGCATCGCCAAGCATCCTGAAGAGGCAGACGTCATCCTCATCAACACTTGCGCCGTGCGCGAGCACGCTGAACAGCGGGTCTTTGAACGCCTCAACCACCTGAAACCATACAAACGCCACAAACCAGAGCTTGTGGTTGGTATCCTCGGGTGCATGGCTGAGCGGCTCCGATCCCGACTACTGGGGCAAAAACGCCTGGTAGAGCTCGTCGTCGGCCCGGACGAATACCGCAAACTTCCCCAACTCCTGGAGCAGGCCTTCGCCGGCGAGCAGGGCATCGCTGTCCGCCTCAGCCGCGTGGAGACGTACGACGACATTGAGCCCCTGCGGACCGAAGGTATCAGTGCCTGGGTCTCCATCATGCGTGGCTGCGACAAGTTCTGCACATTCTGCATTGTGCCATTCACCCGCGGACGCGAGCGCTCTCGCCCGCTCCAGTCCATTGTCACCGAGGTCCAGCGTCTCTGGCAGCACGGCTTCAAGGAGGTCACCCTCCTGGGACAGAACGTCAATAGCTACCTCGACCCCATTACAGGAGCAGACTTTGCGGACCTCCTGGCTGCATGCGCTGAAGCGGTCCCGCAGATGCGCATCCGCTACTTAACCTCCCACCCACGTGACATGAGCGACAAGCTCATTGACACCATGGCCGCCTACCCCCACCTCTGTAAGTACATCCACCTACCAGTCCAGTCTGGTTCCGACCGCATCCTTGCCCTCATGAACCGAGGCTACACCGTAGAACAGTACCTGGAGCGGGTGGAGCGAATCCGCGCCGTCATGCCTGACTGTGCACTCTCAACCGACATTATCGCTGGCTTCTGTACAGAGACCGAGGAAGACCACCAAGCGACGCTGGAGCTGCTGCGTACCGTCCGCTACGACGGCGCCTACATGTTCAAGTACTCCCCTCGCGAAGGTACAAAGGCCTGGAAGTGGGGCGATGACGTCCCTGAGGAGGTCAAAATCCGTCGCCTCAACGAGATCATCGCCCTACAGCAGCAGATCTCGTACGAAATCAACCGAGAGCGGGAGATCGGCCGGCTCCACGAGGTCCTGGTCGAAGGCCCCAGCAAGCGCAACCCTGAACAGTGGCAAGGTCGAACCGACACGAACAAAGTCGTTATCTTCCCCCAAACCCCTGAGATTGGTGTCGGGAGCCTCATCCACGTACGGATTCAGCAGGCAACTTCAGCAACGCTCTTCGGAGAGGTAGTTGCTGTACCGGAGCTCGCAACGTCCCTACAGGTAGCATAACCCTCTTTGCTCGACCCCAAGCCATTAGCGCCGCATCCCCGTCTCCGTAGCCTTCCCAATCAATACTGCAGGGGAACAAAGCGTCTTCGCACTCTGCAGGAGTGCACAAGCCGAGGGCACGCACTAATGGACTTCCTGCTCACCCTTCATGGACACAATCGCTGGCTCGTTGCCGCAGCATGGGCAGCAGCGCTCGCTGTGATTCTCAGCAGCTCCCGAACAACTGCCGCATCCCCACCACGCGTGGCGATGATTGCCCTCTCCGTACTGTTGGGCCTCTTCACTCTCCAATTCCTCCTGGGTGCTATAGTCTTCATCCAGAAGTGGTCGGGCTGGGCTGATGTCCCGCACCACCGCTGGGAACACGTCGCAATGATGGTGTTAGCCCTGGTTCTTCTCCACCTTCCGTTGCGTTGGCAGAAACGCCTGGCTGCAGCCCGGTGGCGCCGCCGGACCGCGTTTATCCTCGTCGCGGTCGGCCTGCTCGGCTTCCTCGGCGTCGCCCGCCTCCCCGAAGGCTGGCTGGGATAACCCCCAGCTCCGCAACACCATGAGGCAACCATTCTAAGGGTTCCAGAGACCTACTGTGTTCTGCCTCCACCTCGTCCAAACACTGCCCAAGAGTCTTAGCAGCCGCAAGTAGCCGCATCAGTCTACACCCTGTCGAAAGACCGGCTTGGGCAGTCCAGCTTCCCTGAGTTGCTTCGACAGCTTGTAGCCCTTCTGGCTACGAACGGGCGATGTCACGTTGCCATACCCTGAAAAGCTATTGGGGGTGTAGCGACGACCTTACCGTCAATGGTCATACACTAGCCATTGCCATACCAGCCCAAATGTCTCCCACCAAAGCCGTAGATTGAGCCGCCAACCAAACAGGCAACCGGTTTGCCTAACCATAGGCAAGGTCAGGTCGTCACCAACGTCAAGATAAACAATAGCCCGCCCCTCGAGTGAGGAGGCAAGCAGCCACTGAAAATGATAGTGGAACTGTAAGCATCACCTGACTCAGCGCAGCCTAATTTCCTCTACACTCCAAATTGAGCACTCCTTGTCCAAGTCAGGGGTAAGGAGCTTTGAACCAACGCCCAAGAAGAACCCTGACGAAATCACAATGACGTACTTGCCCTCGTATAGCCACAGCAAGGGGCACCATGTTTGTACAAGATACACAGTGAGGTCGTCACGGATTAGAATCGCATGATTACCCTCTACCTTGTAGAGCATGACGTACTCTAGGCTAACTTCCTCCGCATCCCAAATTCGGCATTCCTGATTCAGTTCAGGGATAACAAGCTTTGAACCGACACCCAAGAAGAGGCCTGGTGAGATTACGACGACCTGTCTGCCCTCATATCGCTCTAGCGATGGGCACCCCGCCCCTTTTTGTACGAGATAGGCAGTGCCATCAGCGCGGAGCAGAATCGCGCGATCATCCGATGCCTTGTGGACCGTAACGTACTCTATTGACTGTGCATTGGCTGGCCTTAGCACGGCAACAAGTACCAGTAAGACTTTCAGGAGCACATTTTTCATCCCACCCTCCACGCGTCTCGCTTGACATCCTGCTAGTTCACTACACACAAAATTATTGCTTTCAGATAACAACAAGCATAGTTCATCTCCTCACAACCCACCACCTTCGCCATCAGCCGATGGAAGTGGTGCATGCCCTGTTCCTGCGAAGGAGAGAAGGGTCCAGCCGTGTAGAAACGTGACTGGATTCCTCGCTGAACTGCTTCCACTACTGCCTCATCTTCGCGCTCCACGCGGTCCAGCTCCGCTCCCGCTCCGACGCTGAGCTTGTCGGCTCGCCACACGTACGAACGAAAGCTCACCCGTGTCAGCCCTACCTCCAACGGCCGCACAATGTTCAGCGACAGTCCCCACGGATAGAAGTTGAACATGATGTGTAGTAAAACGGTAATGCCAGACACGCCCGGCAGGAAACAGCAAAGCAGGAAAGGCCTCTCTTTCCGAAGAGCCGGAATACATCCATAGTATGATTCCTCACAATGTACTCAGCGTACGAGGAGCTTCTTTGCCCACAAGGAGTTTGCCGTACGGCACCGCAGTACGTAAGCCCCACTGGGTATCCCCATAAGATCGAGGCGGACAAGACCGCCGGGAAGATACTCCAACGAGGGGTAGCATCGTTCACCCATCAGGGTCCATAACTCTACGGTAGCCCCCAGAGGCACTCCTGCAATGAAGACTACTCCCGAAGCCGGATTTGGATACAGCACAGGTCCAACCCCAGCAATGTCAACACCTGTGATTCCGGACGTGTCCTCTACTGCCCCTACTGAGGGTGGCGATTTGAAGGGGAAGCCGTAGTAGTCCCTCTTGGGATGCTGTACGACCGCTCCGGCACCAATTGCCGGGCTCCCCGGTCGTAAGTGGAAATCCCTCCTCTCTACCGCCACAAAAAGGGGATTACCGCGTATCGAGTTCGTGACGCGGATACCTGTCAGTTCCTCCATGTCATAAGGGCCCCCGTTCGGATTGGGGAGCCAATTTGGGTCCCCGGTATAGTAAAAGAGGTTGTGATCTACCACAAACGTGGAGTAGTCTATGTTGTTCGATGCTGGATTGGGTGAACCGTTGAAGTAGCGGGTAGCGCTGAGGTAGAAAATGTTGTTCACGATGCGGTTGGAGTCACAGGCAAAAACCGGTTGCTCCGCAAGCACACGAAAGACAAACTGTTGCGGATTGACAATAGTGTTGTGCACGATTTCGCAATTCTGAGCTTGTCCAATGGCAAACGCTGCACGACCCCCGATGATGATGTTGGAGTAAACAAAGACCTCGCGAGCGGTCCACTCATCCCCTGGGCAGTGGAATTGAAGCCCTCCCGCTTCCCCAATGCGAAGAGCGGCGTCCAGCGTTCCGCAGTCGAGGAAAAGGTTGCGTTCAATCACAACGTTGCGCGTCCCGAGCTTTGCCTGGATGGCTCGTCCTTGGACATTTTCAAAGACATTGTCGTGAACCCATCCATCGTGGCATACATTTAGCGCTAACCCAGCATTCCCATCTCCCTGATTCCGAAAGGTGCAGCCCACAACCTCAAAGCTATCCACTCCACCGAACTTGAGAGTATTGCCCACCCGATTGTCCCCAAAGTAGCAGGAGGCGATCACAATGTGACGGGACTGCGTTGCACAATCCCCTCCATTGTCAATGTTCAGAAACGGTCCGGCTGTATCAACAGTGTTCCCCTGAAAAGTCAGGTTTTCAAACCGCACATACTCCATCGCGGAGAATTGCCATGCCCCGCGAATCACCGGACGGTCGTTCCTATAGGGCCTGATTGTAATCCACGCGTCCGGTCGCCCCTTTAGTCCCCGATAGTAATTGTACCCCCGGTATTCCCCAGCATGGAGATAGACCGTGTCCCCCGGGCGAATAAAGGGAGCCGCTTGTTGAATGTTTGCATAGGTCTGACCGGGTCCAATGTGAATCTGAGCGGTAAGAGCTGTTCCAAAAAAAATACACCCACCCGTAAACGCAAGAAACCAGTACATGGCGCTCCTCCGCAAATAAACTTGCACAAATTTACTGTAGTTTTTGAACTACCTATAGAGCCATCGCATTCCATGCGAGGAACTTTGATGACAAACATTGCCCCAATGACAGTGGACCACGCTCCCGGCACGCTTCCCCTGGCTACTCCCAGCATTCAGTGAAAAGGGGTAGGCGCCCCCTACAGCCGACGTTTATGTGTTGTCGGCAAAAATTCGTTTGTGACCAGAGGAGCGACAATGACCGTGGACTATTCCAAATTGAGGTGGGTGAGAGATTCAGCCAGTTCAGGAACCTATGACATTCGTCGAGGGTGATCCAACTCGTTTAGCCGAGATCCTCTCCATAGGTCTCCCTGCGGATTTCCTGATACGTGCTGGCTTGTAGTTGGAAGCAAATACTCTATTGTCCGTGAGATCACGCATATCACGGCTCAACGGGGCGGCGGGTGAACGACCCGGTTCAGCGGCGTGCTTTAGCGCGTCCGCTGCAACGACGTGTCCGGCCGCACGCACCTACTGCCGCCACTGGTTGGCACACAGGTTCTTCTCGGCTCGTTGCGCGGTGAGAAAAACCGCGAAGCGGCTGTCGGCTGCAGCGGCGGGTTAGGCAGCATTATGTTGTTTTCTGAGTTATGGCTTTACGCTGAGCCATCCACTGCAAGACTACATCCACAATCCCGGCCTTAGATACCTTTGTTATATCCACAGGCAAATTGTTAGCTCTACAAAAAGCCTTGAGATAGTTTTTGCTCTTGCTCTTGACAAACTCTTCCACGGCTCCCGAATTCGAGGAGATGAAGTCTTGATATAGCCTGTCATATTCCGAACGAAGTTCTTCGTCAGACGGCAAAACTTCCTCTGGTTGCCGCGCTTTCGTCTGTCTCGACTCATTCTCTTTGCTTAGAGCTTCCACTTCCCCTTTTATCTCGGCAAGAAGTGCTTCTACTTGTTCTATTTTCTTTCTGATAGTTTTGAGTCTATTCATTGATTCAACACCCTTTCAACGTTTCGCCATAATCCTGCAAAGTACTCTTCAAATTCGTAGGGGAAGAACCGCCCTGGTATAGCGCGCTTGATGTCAACCCTTTCGGGAATAAAAGAATCCCACGTCTCCACAGACACCCCATCTCTGCGCTTGTCATCACAAACTACTTTGGATTCCGTCCAATACTTTTCGGTTTCTCGTGTAAGATTGCCCTTGTATAACTTTGCCTTGTTCATAAAAACTGCGATCTTGGGGTTGGGCCATGGTTGTATTCTATAACGAAGACCATCTATCATCAAACCAATCCCACGTGAGGCAAAAACATCAGGGTTAACGGGGATCAGAATAAGGCTTGAACAACTCAGTACTGAATAAGAGAGCGCAGTAAAGTTTGGCGGACAATCAAAGAAAACGTAGTCGTAGTTGAATCCTCTCGAGTGTTCAATCTTGCCGAGTAAAGCCCTGATAAAGTGCTTGACTTTCTCCCTGTCAAAAACCTCAAGTTCAAGCCAATACAAATCAACTACCGCTGGTATGAAATGAAGATTTTCACTCATCCGATAGATAAAGGAGGCGTCAATTGGAAAATCGAAATGACCACCTTCCATCCTGTCATACTTCTCGAGAGCATTTAGAATGGTTTTGTTCCTTTTCCTATGCTGGTTTTCGTACCAATTCTCAAATTCCCCGTACATAGCACCACTTTCCTGCAATTGTACGGCGAGCGTGAGACTCATTTGAGCATCTGCATCTACAACCAAGACCTTTTTGCCTTTTTTTGCTGCATACTTGGCAAGAAGCCAAGTCACTGTTGTTTTGCCAACGCCACCTTTGAAGTTGACAGTTGCGATTCCTTTCATTCTTTGCCTCCTGTGACATAGATACGACGCAGCGATGCCGCCTAACTATTGATTATATGATTTCCGCATAAGACGCCTCCACTGCTTCACTGTCGGCATAAGACGCCTCTGGGGGTGAATTACGAAGTTCTTTGCTGCCAACATCTTCAAGGTGTTTCTTATCATCTTCGGGTTCTTATTCGGTTTTCGTGTAACATGCCATCATTCTTTCGACTACACCTTGTCAATCAGGCTCCGTACACCTTTTCCGCCGCGGTTCAGAACGTGCGTATTCACGTCTTTGTGCCCCATCAACTCCTGCATCATGGAGACACTGTATCTGCCACGTAAAAAACATCTCATCACCAACTACTGCTGTAGATGACGAGAGCAAAATCGCCTTGGAACCATCCACACTGCCATTAGCAATGCCCTTGGCCAACTCTCCCATGTTTGTGCAAAATACATCGCGCGCAAATATAACGCTCGCTCTCACACCTGCATATTTGCAGCGACCACCCCGTGCCCGTTCTTCGTCTCGCCACTCCCGCAGCAGCTCTGAGCTACTGCAGCATCAACCGTTATAGCTTCTGACATATCCTGTAGAGTAAAAGCAAGTTCGTGACCAATTAGCACTTTCACGTTATTGCCCCACCACCTTCGCC
>JANWXA010000046.1 GCA_025055465.1 Candidatus Kapaibacterium sp. | reverse complement strand
GACTTCGTCCCAGAGGGCGGCGCGGCGCAGGCTTGCCTCTACAATGGCATCCAGCTCGGACTTGGTTGGCTTCCCATTCAGGCGTAATCCAAAAGCGACGTTTTCGTAGATGGATTTGGGGAAAGGTACGGACTGCTGGAAGACCATTCCGACACGACGTCGCACTTGGACGATGTCCACACTGGGGTCATAGATGTTGACACCGTCAATTTCCACGCGCCCGGTTGTGCGGGCGTTTGGGATCAGCTCGTTCATCCGGTTGAGTGCTCGCAAGAAAGTGGATTTTCCACAGCCCGATGGTCCAATGAACGCAGTAACTCGGTTGGCGTAGATTTCCACGGTTACGTCTTGCAGAGCATGTTTGTGTCCGTAGTAGACGTTAAGCTCACGAGTACGGATCTTGGAGACCAAGGGGCTAGGGACTGCCATGGATTAGTGCCCTGTGGAGCGCTGTTTGCGCATTTTTAGACGTAGGAGGATGGCGGCTAAGTTGAGCACGAAAGTAGTCAGCAGGAGCACTACAGTTGTGGCGTACTGCAGTGGCTTCGTAGCTTCCACGTCCGGCGACTGTGTGGAAAGCACAAACAGGTGGTAGCCCAGCTCCATGAATTGGCTATTCAAGCTCTTAGGCAGTTCCGGTAGCGAATATGCTGCCCCGACGAACATAATCGGAGCGACCTCGCCGGCGCCGCGGCTGACGGCTAAGATGGAGCCGGTGAGGATGCCCGTAAACGCATGTGGTAATACAATGCGGCGGATGGTCTGCCACCGGGTTGCGCCCAGCGCTAACGCGGCTTCTCGAAGCTCGCGTGGAACACTACGCAGTGCCTCTTCGACCGAAACGATCACGACCGGTAAGGTCAAGACAGCTAAAGTGGCTGCCGCCCAAATAATAGCGGGCTTCCCCCAGGAGAGCCCCAGTCCCAGCATCCAGTCTATGCCTTTACCGACGAACTGAACGAAGAAGCCGAGGCCAAACAACCCAAAGACAATGGAGGGCACGCCGGCCAGGGTATTGACTCCGAAACGGACCCAGCGCGTGAAGGGAGAGTCTTCCCGTGCGTACTCCGCCAGGTAAATGGCTGTCACCGTGCCGATGGGGACGCCTAAGATGGACATCAGAATAACCAGCATCACGGTACCGTAGATTGCGGGGAAGATGCCGCCTTCGGTGTTATTATTTCGGGGAGCTTCGGTTAGGAACTCCCAGGTCACATGCGGGAGCCCTCCGAGGGTAAAGTGCCCCAACAGACTCAGGCTCAAACCCACGACGCAGAGAGCGGCAAGCAGCGTTATACCGATGACGGAGGCCCCGATTAGTATTTGCCAGCTTGATTCTTTTCGGAAGCCGTAACCCCGGGGCATTCCTTGGTCTTAGCTTATGATACCGCGAAACCGCCGGAGAAGGCGTTGCCGAACCCAAAACTCGGCAACGATGTTGAGCAGGAAGGTAACCACGAACAGTAGCACACCGATCAGGAAGAGAATACTGTAGTGGAGAGATCCCCAAACGACCTCGCCCATTTCTGCACCGATGGTAGCCGACATTGTGCGAACAGGCTCCAGCGGACTCCATGATAACAGTGGGGCATTCCCGCTTGCCATCAACACGATCATGGTTTCGCCGAAGGCACGGCCGAACCCCAAGAGCAGAGCAGCGAATATGCCTGGGGTGGCTGCCGGTACCATAATGTACAAGACAACTTGCCAGGGGCGAGCACCCACTGCCAGCCCCGCCTCCCACAAATAGCGTGGGAGATTGGCAAAACTGTCTTCGGTGATGGTGAAAATAATCGGTAAGATTGCCAGAGCTAAGCCGAACCCACCGACTAACGCGTTGAGGCGATATGTCGTTCCTATCGTTTCCTGCACAATGCTGGCAACAACCATAAGGCAGAAAAAGCCGATGACAACCGAGGGGAAGCCTGCCAGGAGTTCTACGACGGGCTTGATTAGCTCCCGGAAGCGGCGGGGAGCAAAGAAAGCGGCGTAAATAGCAGCTAAAATTCCCAAGGGAGCAGCTATCAGCAGCGCCAGCACAGTGATTTTGAGAGTTCCAGCAATAAGTGGGAGCAGTCCGTATTTCGGCTGGCTGGCAACAGGTTGCCATACTGTGCTTAGGAGATTCTGCAGGAGCCCGGGATGAGCTTCCCCATTCCCTGGCTGCGGGGCCGGAGAGCGAGCGCCCATGGGCACCTCTGGGAACTCTGCTTCGGGATTGTAAACTTCGGGGGCAGCACCGGCATTGCCCTCACCACCATAGATTTCGGGGGCAGCTTCATGGGGTACGGGCAGCAGGTGCGGGCTGTCGGAAGAGGAGAGAATACCCAGGGCCTCGCGCGCGATAAAGAGGAAAATCAAAGTGATCAGAGTGATAGTGCTTAAGGCGACTATGCGAATAATGCGCTCGACAATCTTCTCGCCCCAGCGCGAGCGCCGCACACGCATGGGAGCCGGGGTTTGTCCGACATCCAATGGAGCTGGAGCGCTACTGGGGTTCTCTGCGTTTGGGGGGGCGAACAGGGAAGTAGCCGACTTCGGAGATGACACGTTGTCCGTCATCACTGAGAACCCAGTCTATGAAAGCTTTGAGCTCGCCGCTGGGGCGTTCGCGCAGGTAGAAGTACAGGAAGCGGCTAATAGGATAGCGCCCTGAGACTACGTTTTCCAGGGTTGGTAAATAGTACGGCTTGTCCGGTGCCTCAGCAATAGCAACTGCTTTGATATCCGTGGCATAGGCAGCCCCACCATAGCCGATTCCCCACCGATCCTTCGCTATGGCGTTGACCAGAGCGGCAGTGCCGGGCATGTGTTGGGCATGAGGCGCAAAATCCTGGCCCTGCAGGACATGCTCTTTGAAGAATTCGTAAGTGCCGGAGTTGTTCTCGCGGCTGTACAGAATAATGCGTGCATCGGGTCCCCCTACCTGCCTCCAGTTAGTGAGTTTGCCGGTGAAAATATCGCGTACCTGTTGCTGTGTCAGTTTACTTACGGGGTTACTACGGTTGACGTAGACAGCTAAGCCATCGCGGGCAACACGGACCTCAACTCCGCGAGTGCCGTACTTTTCCTGTAGTTGTCGTATTTCAGCAGGACGCAGCGGGCGGGATGATGCACAAATGTCTGTAGTTCCGTTGATGAGGGCTGCGACTCCCGTGCCGGATCCTCCCCCAGTTACCTGAAAGCGTGCGCGCTCCTTATGGGGGTACACTTCTGTCCATCGCTGGCAGAGGATCACCATGGTGTCGGAGCCCTTAATCGTGATAGTCTGCCGCTGAAGCGCTGCAATGATTAGTGCGCCAGCAGCGACGAGCCCGGGCCATAGCAAGAAGCGGTAAGACATGGTAAGGAGAAACAGACAGTGGGACAAACGCGAACTTAGTGGAGTGGCGAGGGGGAAATGCCGAGCATGTGCATTACGTTTTGGTAATACGCTGGCGCGCTTCCTCTATGATGGCAGCGGTAGCGCTGGTTCCTAAACGGTCAGCACCCGCGCGGAGGAGGGCAAGGGCTTGATCATATGTTCGGATGCCTCCGGAGGCTTTGACGCGGACAGGCGGGGGCGCAGCAGAGCGGAGACCTTGTACATCTTCCACGGTTGCTCCACGCGAGAGGAAGCCCGTGGAGGTCTTGACAAAATCTGCCCCAGCACGTGAAGCTATTTGAGTCGCTCGAGCCTGCTGTTCCGGAGACAAGAATCCGCATTCCAGAATGACCTTGAGGATGCCTCCGCGGCGGTGTACAACGGAAGCAACGGCGGCGACCTCTCGTTCTACTGTTGTGTCGTCGCCATTCAACAATGCCGGCAGGTTGATGACCATATCCAGTTCGCGAGCGCCTGTCATGACGAGGTCTTCGGCTTCCGCAACCTTGGTTCGCTGTGTTGTCGCTCCCAAGGGAAAAGCCACTACACTGCAGACAGCAACGGGGGTGCCACGGAGCAAGCGATAAGCCGTTGGTACGAAGTAGGGCAGAACACACACACTGGCACAGCCCCATTCCACGGCTTCTGTGCAAAGGCGTTCTACGTCAGCAGCAGTCGCCGTGGGGTTCAGCAGTGTGTGGTCAATGGTAGCAGCCAACTGCTCCGGGGTCATGGCACGTGCTCCACGTCTGAGGGAACATGCACCAGCTCTGGGGGGGTTATTTGGCGCCACTGGTTGAACAAGAGTGCTGCAACGGCTGTGGTTGGTACGGCGATCAGGAGCCCGACAAAGCCAAAGAGAGAGCCGAACAGGAGCAATGACAAGATCAGGACAACGGGATGAACCCCGATGCGTTTACCTAAAACACGGGGTTCTATGACGTAAGCATTCAAAAAATGTAGCCCGTTGATGATGGCAGCGAAAATGAGAAAATCTCTCAGGAAGTCTGCGGATTGAGCGATGAGGATAACAACGAGCCCTGTTCCCATGACAATCAGGATTCCGAAGTAGGGAATGGGGTTGAGTACCCCGCTCAGCAGTCCCAGCATAACCCCGTATGGGACTCCAAAGAGCACATAGAGGGCGCCGGAGAAGAGTCCCATGAGTGTTGAGACAAAGAGAACCCATCCCAGATAGGTTCGAACAATTGGACTTGCTTGCTGCAGAATTTGAAGAGCCCGCGGCGCCTTCCGTTGCAGCACCTCTGCCAACAAAGCCTGTAACTGTGGGAAATCTTTTACCAGGTAGAACATTACAATGGGCAACAGCAGTAAGTTGACCACATGGGTCAGAATTCGGGAAAGCCCTGCCAGAGCAGTCAGTAAAGAGCTCATTAGGGTCTGGAGAGCTTCCTCCAGGCGTGGGAGGATCCCGCGGTGGAGTACTTCTTGGACCAGTTCTGGGGGGATACCGTGACGGGCCAGCGTTTGAAAGAAACGCCGACTTTCCAGGTATGTCGTGGCAGCGTTGTACAGAGTGGAAATTTGTTTGATGAGCGTGTCAAGTTGGGTGAAAATTGTTGGGAAT
The DNA here is from genome assembly GCA_025055465.1 of Candidatus Kapaibacterium sp. Classification (GTDB taxonomy): domain Bacteria; phylum Bacteroidota; class Ignavibacteria; order Kapaibacteriales; family HRBIN21; genus HRBIN21. The sequence goes on along the minus strand of JANWXA010000046.1, from coordinate 6,230 downwards.
ATGAGCATGGCGAGGGCGGAGACAGCACCGATGAGTGCGAGTACAATACTGAGAGCACTCAGCCAGCGGGGGATCCCGCGGTGCTGGAGGTGTCTCAGCCACGGGTCGAAGAGGTAGCCCACGAGTAGAGCAATGGCGAAGGGCAGCAAGAGCAATCCCATGGCCTGGAGTAGCCAGACGGCGAACGCCAGCACAAGGAGCCACAGGAGGTGGTGTGCCAGGCGCGACTGGTGGCGGTAGGGGTAGACCAGCAGCACGCCAAACAGTAGGACAATGAATGGTACGAGGGCTAAGCCAGTCAGAACCAGAAATGTGCCAAGGGCAACCCCTGTGAAGAGCAGAAGAAGCCACAGGTAGGGACCTCGTTCTGGAAGAGGCATGGAGCTTTAGGATTGATGTACGATGGCGCAGTATTGCTCAAACCACCGGCGTAGGATGGCGGCTACCCTTTCGGGGGTATGTCCTTGGATGTCCTCCCGATGAAGCATCGCCAGAAGCTTACCATCGCGCAGAAGGGCGAACGAGGGAGAAGAGGGAGGTTGCCCGACTAAGTATTCACGCATCCGTGCTGTTGCTTCTCGGTCCTGGCCAGCAAAAACGGTTACCAGGTGATCCGGACGTGGGGTTTCTTGTAGCGCTATCGCGGCAGCCGGACGGGCGATCCCCCCCGAGCATCCACACAGCGAATTAATGAGCACCAACGTAGTTCCAGGTCGCTGAACGGCTGCGTCTACCCCTTCCGGGGTTCGCAACTCCTCGAAGCCCAGTTGACGGACCTCGCGGCGAATTTCCATGACGAGCACATCCCACATTATCGGTGGTTCGCAGGGTGTATTACATAGCAGCATAGAAGACGATGCCCTTCAATACTTCGTGGAGCTTCACACCGTTACGATGGCTTCTACGTCTGTGAGCAGGCAAAGAGGGGACCACAATGGCAGAGTATCAGCTTGCATATCACCGTCTGCGTCGTCGCCTACTGCGTACGCAGCACAAAGAGCTTCTCCTGCGGCTGATAGCGGCGGAAGCATGGGCTGGCAGTCTTGTTCTTGCATTGCTGGTGGCGGTCGCAGGGATAGAGACATTCCTGTTTGCTGGTTCGACCGTGCGGATGGTGCTCTGGCATGCGTGGATTGTGATTTCGGCGTGCCTGCTGGTTGGGGCGGCCTTACCGAGCCTGACTCGGCTTATCGGTGTACTGTCGCGAGAGCCATTGGAAAAGCTGGCCTTGCGAATTGGCGCCCATTATCCCAGCATAGGGGACATGCTCTGCAACGCATTACAGCTTATGGACACTCTGAACCGTCGGCAGGGCACCTCGGCTGAACTGGCTCTGGCAGCCTTCGCTCATGTAGCCCAGCAGGCAGAAGGTCTGGATTTTGATGCTGTGCTGGATTACCAGCGGGCGCGTCGAGCAGGAGCGTTTTTCTTCAGTGTGGTGGGGATAGGAGCATTGCTATTGGGCGTCGTAACGCCCTTGCGGTCTGCGCTCCATCGTTTGGTACTGTGGGAGCACTCGTTCGTGCCTCCCCCGCCCTTTGCCTTGCGCGTGGAGCCCCGGGAAGCCACAGTTGTTCGAGGAATGCCTGTTTCGCTCCGTGTCTATGCGGATGGTGTCCCCCCGACGTCGGTGCGTTTGTATCTGCTGCCTGAACAGGGCCCAGAATACGTAGAAGAGCTCCAAGCGAAAGTACCGGGGATGTTCACAGCGGAGCTGGGACCTTTAGGGAGTTCCCTTCGCTTCTATGCCACCGCCCGTTGGTTTGGAGAGACGGTTGCAAGCCCCGAGGGCAAAATCCTTGTCATTGACCGACCTATTCTGCGGGAGATCCGTGGAGAAGTGAGGCCCCCGGCATACGCGCGGCAGCAGCCCATTCGGCTGGACGAACAGTCAACGGAAGTTACAGCACTGCGGGGTTCCATTGTCCAACTATCTGTAGAGGCCAGCAAGCCCTTACGTAAGGCGCACGTCCTCTTTCTCCGTGCTTCGGCTGGGGACACAGTCAGATACCCGCTTCAGGTTTCTGGAAGCTCAGCGTGGGGAAGTTTTTCGGTCGTCGCCTCCGGAAGTTGGGCCATTGGTGTTGTGGACACCGATGGGCAGCAGAATGAGCATCCACTGTGGTACCGGCTTACGGTGTTGGAGGACTCGCCGCCCCGGATTGCCTTACTGCAACCTACAAGCGATGTAGAGCTTTCGGAGAAGGGGATTCTCCCCGTTCGAGTCAGCATCAGCGATGACTACGGCTTTTCGCGCCTGCTCCTGCACTATCGTTTGGCTGCTTCTCGATACGCTCCGCCGCAGAAGGAGTTTCGGTTTCTTCCCATACCTTTCCTCCCGCTGCACACGGTACAAGAGGTCCCCTATGTTTGGGATTTGACAGCATTGAAAATATCGCCGGAAGATCGATATGAATTTTTCGTAGAGGTCTGGGACAATGACTCAGTCAGCGGGCCCAAGGCAGCGCGGACACCGATTCTTTCGGTTCAGTTGCCCTCATTGGAGCAGATCTTACGTCAGTCGGAGCTTGCTCAGGAGCGCACAGTGCAGGAGTTACAGGAGGTTATGCAGCAACTGAACCAGCTTCGGCAGCAAAGCGAAGAGCTCCAGCGCCGGATGAGCGCGCCCACCGCCCGCCAGCCGCAGAGTCAATGGGAACAACAGCGCCGATTACAGGAGCTGGTGCAGCAACACCAGCAGGTACAGCAGCGGTTAGAACAGCTCCAGCAACAGGTAGAAGAGGTTGCAGAGCGATTAGAACAGGCTCAGGCAATTTCCCCCGAAACACTGCAAAAGTATCGTGAACTCCAGCAGCTCTTGCAAGAGGTGCGCTCCCCCCAGCTTCAGCAATGGCTGGAGCGCTTGCAGGAAGCTCTGCAGCGGATGACCCCAGAACAGGTACGGCAGGCTCTCCAGAACTTCCGCTTCAACGAAGAGGAATTTCGGGCAGCCCTTGAGCGCACTCTGCGCCTTTTGAAGCGGCTCCAGGCAGAACAGAAGTTGGATGCCTTGCGGCAGCGTCTGGAGCGCTTAGCGGAACGCCAGGAAAGGCTACAGCAGGAAACCGAGCGCGAGACGGATCCCGAGCGGATGGCAGAATTAGCGCAGCAGCAGGAGGAGCTGCACCGCGAATGGCAGCGGTTTCAGCACGACTGGCAGCAACTTGAGCAGCTTGTGCGGGATGTCCTGCCGGAGGTTCCACCGGAGGCGTTGCAGGCGGCAGCGCAGCAAGTGCAGAGCACGCAGCTCAACAACGCCTTACAGCAAGCTCAATTGCGACTTCGGCAGGGTCAACGCCAGCAGGCTCAGATGGCCCAGCGAAATGCTGCCTCGCAGATGCGTTCGGCGGCGGCTGCCCTGCAGCAGCTGTGGGATGAGCTCCAACGGAACCTGACCCGAGAGGTCCAACGCCAGTTGCAGAGAGCCATTCTGGACGCGCTGGAGCTTTCCGAACGTCAGGAACAGCTCCATGCTCGGACCCAGGGAGTGCCCTCCGGCTCCCAGCGCTTGGCAGAGCTGGCGCGTCAGCAACGGGAGTTGTACAGTGCCGTTGTCAGTATCACAGATCGCGTCATGGGTGTGGCGCAGAAGACTTTTGCTGTTACGCCGCAGATGGCGCGGGAACTCGGTATGGCGCTTCGCTCTATGCAGCACGCTGCTACGCAATTAGCAGAGCGGGCAACGACTCCAGCGGCTGAAGCCCAACGGGAGGCAATGGAAGCTTTGAACCGGTCTGTGCTCATGCTGCAGGATGCTCTCTCTACGCTGCAAGCTGCTGGCTCGGGGGCGTGCCCCAACCCAGGGATGGGCCAAGGTGCCGGCGCTATGGGGTTCCTCGACCGTCTACAACAATTAGCACTTCAGCAGCAAGGCATCACGCAGGCTCTGCAACAGCTTTTCCAGGGGCGACTGACTATGGAGCAGCAGGCACAACTGGCCCGCCTGGCGGCTCAGCAAGCACAGGTACAGCAGGCATTAGACGAGCTGGCGCGGCAGCAGCAAGCGCCTGGAGGCCAGCGTCTCCTGGGCGATTTGCGCCGCCTCGCTGAGGAGGTACGAGAGATGGTAGAAGAGCTCCGGAGTGGGCAATTAACGCCGGAAACCATACGCCGGCAGCATCGGATCTTGTCCCGTATGCTGGATGCCATGCGTTCACTGTATGAGCGGGATTATGAGCCCCAGCGAGAGGCGCGCCCCGGGCAGGATATCGTTCGCCCCAGCCCCCCCGGATTGCGCTTACCTGAGACCCAGCCCGCTATCGTTCCGGAAGACCTCCTTCGGCTTTTCCGACAGGGGTACAGCCGTGATTACCAGCGCTTGATTGAGCGCTACTTTGAGATTTTGCGCCGTCAGAACGTGCCGCGGCCGCAGTAGGCCATGCGTATTCTCGTGCTCTGCACCCACAATTCTCGGCGTTCGCTGATGGCGGAGGCACTGCTGCGCTGGCTGGGCTCAGGACGGTGGGAAGTTGCCAGCGCTGGCATCGAGCCTGGAGCTGTTGACCCGCGGACTCTCGCCGTGCTCCACGAAATAGGAATCTCAACCGAGGGCCTACACTCAAAATCCGTAGAGAAATTTCACGGGCAGCACTTTGATCTTGTTCTGACCGTGTGCGATGGGGCACGCGAGCGGTGTCCTGTCTTCTCTGGCGCCCCTCGGATGCTCCACTGGAGCCTGCCTGATCCCTCCCAAGCGCTGGGGGATTCGGATGCACAGTTAGATCTCTTCCGCTACGTTCGCGACGAGCTCATCCGCCGAATCCGCCATGAGCTCTTGCCGCTGTTGGCGCCAGCAGGGGATGGTACCTCATGCACGTCGCAATCCTAACATACCACTTCCTGCCTCGGCTGGGAGGGGTTGAGATTGCGGTCCATGAGCTTGCCACAGCGTTGGTGGCGGTGGGATTGGAGGTAAGTGTTATCGCCCCACAAATACCGGGGGATATGCGGCCTCCTTATCATCTGGTGGCGCTGCCTCAGTGGCGCGGAATACCAAGGTGGATACGCACGTATAGGGCGCTGTGGGATTTGTACCGACGCCATCCGTATGACGTGCTCCACGTGCAGATGCTCTATCCCGCTGGGTATGATGCCTGCCGCTTCAGCAGCCAGAGGAATATCCCGACAGTGATTAGCCCACAGGGTGCTGATATTCATGTCTACGAACCTCTGGGTTATGGACTGCGGCTCTCTCCACGGGTAGAACGCCGTGTTCGGATTGCAGCACGGCGTGCAACAGTGGTGACGGTTTCCAGCCGCCTTATGCAACGAGAAATGGCGCTTTTGGCACCGCAAGTTGCTGAGCGTGCCGTCTATCTTCCCAATGGGACGTGGGTTGACCGCTTTCGCGGCTACAATCGTCAGGAACTGCGCCTCCACTTCGGACTACAGCCGGAAGAGGTCGTCTTTATCACAGTCAGCCGCAATAGTCCTATCAAGGGCTTGCCACTGTTGCTGCGGGTTGCCCGCCGTTTGGGAGCAGAGTTTCCTCAGGGCTGGCGACTTTGGATTATTGGAGTGGGGACAGGGGAGTTAGCAAGTGCTGCCCAAGGCATTCCGGTAGAGTTTATCGGGCATATACCTGTGGAGCGGGATGCTCGTGGAGCTCCAATCCAGCCTCCGACGGCGCTTGCTCAACGGTTGCTGGCAGCCGATGTCTACGTTACCCCAGCCTTCAGCGGTGGCTTTGAGCTTTCCTGTGCGGACGCCTTTGCGTCGGGCTTACCAGTCATTATCTGTAGGACTAATGGTGCTCAGGACTTGGTGCAGGATTATGGGGCTGGGATCGTTGTCCCGCCAGCAGACGAGTCTGCGCTCCTCAGTGCCTTGCGCTGGATGATACTCCATCCGGTGGAGCGCCAAGCAATGCGCCATCGTTCGTGCGAAGTTGCACAGCAGTTAGACTGGAAAGTCCTAGCGGAGCGCTGCCACCGGCTTTACGAGAGTCTCCGTGGGTAAGGGAGTCGCTATGGCTGAACGGGTCCTGGTAACTGGCGCAGGAGGATTCATTGGGAGTCACGTCGTAGAACGGCTGATCCAGGAGGGATACCACGTTCGGGCTTTTGTGCGCTACGTCTCCAATGGGAGTATTGGGAATCTGGTGTGGCTGCCCCCGGATATGGCGACAGAGCTGGAGCTTGTTCGGGGCGATGTGCGTGATCCCGATGCCGTCCGCCAGGCTTGCCGAGGATGCTCCCTCGTTCTACACCTGGCTGCCTCGATTAGCATCC
>JANWXA010000045.1:5553-11183 GCA_025055465.1 Candidatus Kapaibacterium sp. | reverse complement strand
ACACGGCGTCGCTGCGGTTGAGTACAGGTTTGACCGAGTTTGTGTTGGAGTTCCGCTTAGGGGAGATGCACCGGCTCGCGCAGCATGGACAAGAGGAGCAGTGGATTCGCTTCCGGCGCCTGTTTGTACGAATCCCCGCGCAGGACTATGCTTTTGTCCGTTCAGATGCCCGGCTCTTCGCTCGCGGGGAGCGTGAGATGAACATTACCCAGATGGAGGTTGTTGTACACGAGGCCCAGCAGCGGCAACGGCAATCCTGGCAGCAACTCGAGCAGGTGTTGGAAGCCCATTGGCGCGAGCTATTTGCCCCGGAACCGCGTGAGAGTACACAACCTTCAAGCGATCGGCTTCGACAGCGACTTCTGGTAGCGCGGGGCTCTATAGAGAGCCTCATGGCTGAGTATGTCGGGGCAATGCAGCAAGAGCGGCAGTATCGTGTGGAGATTCACAAGAAGTACGCGATTGCTGCGGCCTGCTTTCTCTTTGCATTGGCAGGTGCTCCGTTGGGCATTATAACTCGCGGTGGTAATTTTGGTACCAGTGCCCTTGTGAGCTTGGGTTTCTACATTTTCTATTGGGCAGCCCTCATCAGCGGCGAAAAGCTGGCGGATCGGGGCTATATCTCGCCGACTGTGGGGATGTGGTGGGGCAATAGTGTGGTTTTTGTGCTGGCATTCGGTGCCTTGTTCCGAGTGCAACATGGGTTTCGATATCGTTCCCGCAAGAAGCTATGAGAGGGCCTATACTGTGCCCACACTGTGGAGCCCAATTGGAGGAACTCCCCGCTCGGTGTTACCTTTGCGGGCAGAGTGTTCAATTAGAGCCTTGGAAACCCGTTGTTGAGCTTTCTACCGAGTGGGAAGCAGAGTTGCTTTGCGGGAAGCTGCGGAATCATGGAATCCCAGCTCAAGTGCTCTCGCAGCGGGATAGCACACGCATGTTTACCGTTGGCGCTCTTGCGGTGGTCAAGCTCTTTGTTCCGGCACTTTACTGGGAGCACGCCCGTCGGGTATTGCAGAGCGAGGAATTTTGAGCACGACCGTGCACAGACGCGCAAAATCTTCTAAATTTTGGCAGTCCCACAAGCATATTGATATGTGCGGATGCGGCAAGCTGTTATCATGGCAGGTGGATTCGGGACACGATTGCGTCCGCTGACTATGCGCCGTCCGAAGCCGATGGTACCCGTCATCGGGCGTCCCATTATGGAGCATGTGCTACTGCTGCTTCGTCGGCATGAGATCCGGGACTGTGTCTGTCTTCTGTATCACCAAGGTGAGTGGATCCGCCACTACTTCGGGGATGGCAGCCCGTGGGGCATGCGGATTCGCTACGTACAGGCAGAAGCAGATTACGGCACTGCTGGAAGTGTGCGAAATGCCGCAGAGCTGCTGGCGGAGGAGCCTTTCCTGGTAATTAGCGCCGATGTCTTTACTACCGTAGACCTCAGCGCTGCTTTTGCATTCCACCGGCAGTGTCAGGCTATGGCGACGCTTCTACTTACCCATGTGTCCAACCCTCTTCCGTACGGAGTTGTGCTCACGGATGATACCGGGCGCATCGTGCGCTTTTTGGAAAAACCCAGTTGGGGCGAGCTTTTCTCCGATACCGTCAACACAGGCATCTACATCCTGGAGCCCTCTGTGATGGAATTGATTCCGTATCGGCAGGAGATGGATTTTGGCAAGGACCTCTTTCCGCAGATGTTGCGGCAATCTTTGCCGCTGTATGGCTATGTCTCTCCGGGCTATTGGCGCGATATCGGCACCGTACGGGAGTACCGGGAAGTACATCGGGACTTTGCTACTGGGAGACTTCAAGTGGAGCCACCCGGTCCGCTGTGTGCTGAAGACGTTTGGTTGGGTAGCGACGCGCAAATTGATCCGACGGCATCGCTACGGGGGCGTGTTGTCATCGGGGAGGGAGCGGTTATCGGTCCCTATGCGGAGATTGCCGATTCCATAGTCGGGGCTTCGTGCATTATCGGGGCTGGAGTTGGTATTACCGGGAGCGTGCTCTGGGAACGGGTCACGGTAGAGGCTGGCTCAACGATTTCCGGTGCTGTTGTTGCAAGCGGGACAACCATAGGGGAACGCAGCAGTGTAGAAGAAGATGCCATTGTTGGGGAAGAGTGTCGCGTTGGTGCAGACGTACTAATCTCAGCCGGTGTCAAGTTGTGGCCGGGCAAAGTTGTGGAAGATAAAGCTGTGGTGACGTACAGTCTCGTTCATGAGGAACGCTGGACGCATGGATTGTTTCTCAATGCTAAAGTTGCGGGCGTTTCCAACACAGAGATCACGCCGGAGTTCGCTGCGCGCTTCGGCGTCGCTCTGGGGAACGCCTTTGGTCTGGGGACCTCAGTTGCTCTTAGTCGTGATGCCAGCAGCGTGGCGCGTATGGTGAGCCGGTCGGTCGTATCCGGGCTGATGTCTGCTGGGGTCCACGTCGTGGACTTGCAAGTTGCCTCTGTGCCCCAGACCCGGCAAGAGTTGCGGACGCGACGCTATGCTGGGGGAGTTCACATCCGGCGGGCCCCACGGGCGCCGGATCAGACTGAGATCGTTGTCTTCAATGCCGAGGGGCGCGACATACCTTCGGGACTGGCAAAGACGGTGGAGCGGATTTTTTACGGGGAGGATTTCCGCCGGGCCTCTGCTCAGCAGGTAGGGAATCTTAGCTTTGCTGAGCGTTCTGCCGAAGGCTATATCCAGCTCTTCCTCGATGCCCTGCATGTGCAATCCATCCAGCAACATTCTTTCCGCTTGCTGGTGGACTATTCGTGTGGGTTGGCGGCGGCTTTATTCCCGCATATTTTGGGGACACTGGGGTGTCAGGCCTTCGCGGTCAACAACTACGTTGACCCACTGGGAAGGACCCCGCCGGCAGAAGACTCTTTGCTTGCCGAGGCCATGCGTGCTCTGGGCTGCGAGATAGGGCTTCGCATCGACTACGGTGCTGAGCGGATCGGTGTTATGGATCGGCACGGGATGTGGTATAGCCCGCCACGGTTGTTGACCCTTATGCTCAAACTGTTCCTGCACACGCATCGACATGATGCACCTTTCGTTGTTGCTGTCCCTGTTGCTGCCAGCTCTGAGGTGGAGCAGGTAGCGGAAGAGTACCACGTACAGGTGCTCCGGGTGCGGAATTCGCATTCGGCGATGATGGAGGCGACGCGTGATCCAGCGGTTCGTTTTGTTGGAGGGACACGGGGCGATTTCATCTTCCCTGAGTATCTGTTCGCTGCTGATGGGATGTTCTCTGCGGCAAAATTGCTGGAGATGTTGGCGTTGACCGGCTGGGAACTGTCCGAGCTGGATGCCCGACTGCCTCGCCGATACCAGCGTGAGCTCTCGGTCCCATGCCCCTGGGAGCGGAAAGGCAGCGTGCTCCGCCGTGCAATGGAGTATCCCGCAGCAGACCGCCAGCTCATCGATGGAGTCAAACTGTTTGATGGGGGCTCTTCGGTGCTTATCTTTCCTGACCGGCAAGCGTCGGCTATGGTGGTTATTGCAGAGGCTGCAACTCCGGAAGAAGCTGATGCCCTGGCATACCGCTATCAGGAACTTGTGCGTAAATGGCAACAGTGACGCACTTTAGCCGTCTATGGCTTTACAATGTAGGCAGGCTGTGGAGCCTTGATGCGGCTATCGGCACTCTTACACGAACAAACGATTCTTCTCCGCCTGCAGGCTCGCTCCAAAGAGGAGGTGCTGGAGTGTCTAATCGCCACGCTGCCGGCAACGGGTCTGGTGCGGAATCTGAGCGAAGTCCGGCGCATCATCTTCGAGCGCGAGAACCGCATGACAACCTGTATCGGGGGAGGCGTTGCATTGCCGCATGGGAAGACTCGTGCTGTTATTGCACCAGTGGCAGCCCTGGCGACGCTGGAGCCCCCAATGATGATGGATGCTCCAGACGAGCGCCCTGTGGAAGTTGTCTTCCTATTAGTTGGGCAGGAGGACAATGTGGGAGCTCATCTACGCTTGCTCAGCCGAATTTCGCGTCTGATGTCCAATGCCAGCTTCCGAATGCACCTGCTGCAAGCGCAGTCACCGCAGGACGTTCTGGAACTGTTTGAACAAGCGGAAGCGCTTCACGAGAGCCACTTATGAGCGAGCTTCAGGCAGTGCGGGGCATGCATGATGTGCTGCCCGAGGAACTGCCGTACTGGCGGCGACTGGAGGAGGTGTTTTACGTAGTTTCCTCGCGATTCGGCTACGAAGAAATCCGTACTCCTATCGTAGAATATGCGCAGCTCTATGTCCGCAGCGTTGGCGAGGCCAGCGATATTGTTCACAAAGAGATGTATACTTTCGCCGACCGAAGCGGTGACCAACTGGCGCTACGTCCAGAACTGACCGCGGGGGTGGTTCGCGCCTTAGTACAACATGGGCTCTTGCAGCGCCGTTCCGTGTGGCGCCTCTGGTATTACGGTCCGGCGTTCCGTTATGAGCGTCCCCAGAAGGGGCGGTATCGCCAGTTTCACCAGTATGGGGCTGAGTGCTTCGGCTCCCCCTATCCTGAGAGCGATGTGGACGTCCTTTTACTGGCGATCACAATTTTACAACAGCTCGGTATCACTGGCTACGAGGTTCAGCTCAACACATTGGGGTCCACGGAGGTTCGCCAGCGCTACCGCCAGGCGCTCAGGGACTATTTCTCCAGCGTGCGGCTCCATCTTTCCCCCGATAGTCAACAGCGGCTGGAGCGGAACCCCCTTCGTATCTTGGACTCTAAGCATCCCGACGATCAGCCCTGGATTGAGCAGGCTCCAGTTGTTTGGGACTTTCTGGACGCAGAAAGCCGCTCTCACTTTGAGTATGTACATGCCGCTATTGCGGAAGTGGGGGGGACCGTGGTGCTCAACCCGCGATTGGTTCGTGGCTTGGATTACTATACGCACACAGTCTTTGAATTCGTTAGCCCTCGGTTAGGGGCACAGAATGCCTTTGGGGGCGGGGGCCGCTATGACAAGCTGGTAGAGAGCTTCGGTGGTCCGTCGCTTCCAGCCGTGGGGTTTGCTTTTGGAGTAGAGCGACTACTGCTGCTGATGGAGCGGCCTCCTCAGGAGGCGATGGTCCAAATTTATGTTGCTACAACTGGGGCAGTGCAAGCTGCACAACAGGTTGTCAGGCTGTTGCGTGGTGCGGGGTACTCTGCCGTTGCCGACCTCCAGCGGCGGTCCCTCAAGACACAGTTGCGAGATGCCGATCGCCTGGGCGCAACTCTGGCTGTTATTGTGGGCGACAGTGAATGGCAGCGGGGCAGCGTTCTTCTGCGCCATCTCCGTGAAAGTGCTCAATGGGAATGTGCTCTGCCCGACTTACTCCCCCATGTGCGCCAGGCCCTTTCCCGGTAGCGCCCCACCGTATCAACTCTTGGTTACCTGTTCGGGTACTGTCAGCGAGGGAATTTGCGTTCATCTTAGGGTGGAAACCCGGCTGGTTTTCCAGCTTGCTTATAGCCTGAAGGCCTATGTTCGTACTGCGTTCCGTGCGCGGGGCATTTCAGAGATCCTCATACAGTTGCAGGGCGTACAGCTTGCAGAACAAGGGCGTCGCGGGAACATTCCTGCAGTACTGGAGCATCGGGAATGCCTGCCCGCAGGGGTAGACCACGGGTATTGT
>JANWXA010000045.1:0-5543 GCA_025055465.1 Candidatus Kapaibacterium sp. | reverse complement strand
GCTGGCTTTAGGGAGGCGCCAGCAAAGCTTCCTCCTACATTTTGCCCCACCGCGGGTTGTTGTCCTGCAGCATGATTTTGCCGATTCCCCTATTGCGGAGCTTGTGACGCCATGAAGCCGGGCCCAACACCACGGCGCTGGCATGCTTATGTTCTCATCGGGGTAGCAGGGGCTGCGATGGTGCTGCTGAGCTTTGCTGCGACCCAGGCTATCGTCCGGGAAATTCTGCTGCGTGAGCGCCAGAACGTACGATTCTATGCCGAGATGCTGCGCATCTTCTCTGATCCAACTTTGGAGACAGAGCCGTTTCTCTTTGTCTTGCTCGACCATGTCGTACCTACCATCTCCTTTCCTGTTGTCGTTACTGATCCACAGGATGAGCCACTGTACCCGTACCTTCAAAACACTCTCAATGTTGAGCTGGACACAACGGCTTCAGCACAGGCTCAGCGGGCTTACTTGAAGCGCTTGACTGCGCAGATGCGCATGGAATTTCCTCCCATTTCGGTTGTCAATCGTGAAGGAATAGAGCTGGCACGGATTTACTACTCCACTTCCGGACTTGTCCGCTGGATACGCTGGATACCGTACGTACAGGCACTGCTGGTAGCGGCATTGTTCCTTGTAGGTTGGTGGTCACTGCGTCTCCTGCGCCAAACTGAAGAAAGTCGCCTGTGGGTGGCCATGGCAAAGGAGGCAGCGCATCAACTGGGAACGCCACTTTCCAGCGCGCTGGGGTGGCTGGAAATCCTGCGATTGCGCGGTCCGGAGACAGCCCCACAGGATATTCTCCGAGAATTGGAACAGGACGTAGCGCGTCTGCAAGGGGTAGTTATGCGCTTTTCGCAGATCGGCGCTCGTCCACAGCTGACCCCACAATTAGTTGCCCCCGTCGTGGAAAAGGTGGTTAGTTATCTGCAACGTCGCTTGCCTCAGAACAAGCCTATTCGCATTGAGTTGGAGCTGGATCAGGCAGTGATTGCCGCGCTCAATCAGGAGCTCTTTGCATGGGCCGTGGAGAATGTACTCAAGAACGCGATAGAATCAATCAAACAGCCAACCGGATGGATCCGGGTGCGGCTCTTTGCTCTGGGCGCAGTGGCGCGATTAGAGATAATAGACAGCGGTCGTGGAATTCTGCCGGGAATACGCCATCGCATCTTCGAGCCTGGCTTTACGACCAAGCGCCGGGGATGGGGGCTGGGGCTCAGTCTAGCCCGGAGGATTGTCCAGCAGTACCATGGGGGGAGCCTCTACCTGAAAGAAAGCGCCCTCGGGCGAGGAAGCACCTTCGTTATTGAGCTTCCGCTGGCATCAGCACGAAAAGAGAGCCCCCGCAACTACCGTCGCGAGGGCTCTCCCGAGCTCTCCTGCTAAAACGCGTTTGTCCGTTTTATGGGCGTGGCCCGCGTGGCCCACGCGGGTCTTTCTCGTTCGGACAGCAATTCGTGCCACCAGAGCACCAACACTGCCAGATTGGAAGTTGTTCAGGAGTCAGAACCTGGGCAACGCATTCACAGAGGGTCTGCTTCAGCCGTTGCAGCTCTTCGGCAGCCCATTGCCGAGTAGGGTTATTTTGAAGTTGCGTCCGCAGCCATTGGGCGATTTCTTGGAGACGCTGTGCTGCTTCCTGTCGGGTTAGCGCTCCCTGACGGAGGGAGTCCAGAACCGAACGGCGCATCTCTCGTGCTTGTTCCCAGTACTGACGCTCTGACTCCCGCAGGGTGCGCAAGACGGTGTGGACAGCTTCCCGATGGCTCCGTAGGCACGCCAGCACGGCGCGTTGCTGTGCTGAATCCAACTGCAAACAGCGCCAGATGAGCATCGGGGCTCGACGACCGTCTTCACGAGGTGGGTGGAGAGCAAAGTCTTCTGCGACAGTTCCACCACTGATTGTGCTGGCTAAGGCTTCTACCTGTGGTACCTCTGGAAGCGATGATTGGTCGGGTGCCGTAACCTGCTCACTCTTTTGACAGGCGGAAATGCTAAGAAGCCCCACTACGAGACCGAGTCCAAACAGCGTGCCGAGAGGCTTTTGCTCGTTCTGCCACATTTTGAAAAGCTACCACAATGTGAGACATTCATCCAACGTACCCGGTGCCTAAGCACTCGCTGACAATAACCCGGTCGAGCATGCTCCGGTTACAGGTGTGTGCGTACGCTTGTGGGATACCCATGTTTTCTAAGTTTGTAATGCTATGCAGTTGGACATCCTTACTGTGGGATGGGAACGGTGCCGTGTGTTTATGGAGGAAGCAGACTATCGGGGATATGACCCCTATGACGCCCTTCTATCACCGGTGTGGAATCTGCCGATTCTACGTTCATGGCGTCTGGCACGTCGTTTGGGGCAACAGCTCCTCTTGCGCTGCCCAGTGAACTGCCGTGCACTGTTACGAATCTCTCCGGGGCAGAATCCAGTAACTTTAGGGTTAGCGTTAGAGGGATACGTGTCGGCATGGGAGGCCTTTCCGGAGCGGCGTTGCTTGTGGGAAGAGCGAATCCAGTACTGTATTGCGCAGCTTTTCCAGCTCCGTAGCCCTGGCTGGGATGCAGCTTGGGGTTATGACTTCCCCTGGGAAGCCCGACGAATGTCTTTGCCGGCACGGGCCCCGACCATTGTGGCAACGGGCATCGTTACCCAGGGCTTATTCCGTGCCGCTGTGGTGTTGGGCGATACGCAGGCGGGATCGCTATGCAAGCGTGCTGCAGAAGAGCTCCTTCAACGCTTCCCGCGCAGCTACGAAGATGGGGAATGCCTTTGCTGGGCCTACTCGCCGGTGGATAACCAGCGTGTGCTCAATGCTACGCTTATGGGAGCGCGTCTCTGCGCACACGCATATGCCCTTGGGGGTGGTGCGAAGTTCGCCCAACATGCTCGTCGAAGTGTACGTTTCGCACTAATGCACCAACATGTAGATGGTTCCTTCCCTTATGCTGTTGGGGATGACCCGCGTCGGTGGGTAGACCATTTTCACACGGGTTACGTGTTGGAGTGTTTGCGGGAATATGCCCGGTTTGTCGGAGATGAGACTATCTCTGAGCCTCTTTGTCGGGGGTGGAACTATTACCGGCGCTCCCTTTTCACGTCTGATGGGTTGCCACGTTTCAGCTCTCGGCGAACGTATCCACTCGATGCTACGGCATGTGCCCAGGCGATCCGGGCGCTCTGTCGTTTCGGCGAGATCGCGGCGGCGGAACGTGTGGCGCGATGGGCAGTGGAACATCTGCAACATCCTGATGGCTCCTTTGCGTATCGGCGGTATCGCTTTTGGATACATCGCACCGTCTTCATGCGCTGGTCTGTAGCATGGATGTTCGCAGCACTGGCGGAGTTGCTCAGGAGCCGCGCTGAATCGGGGCCTCATGAGGGTTTGGATTGATCTTGACAACTCTCCGCATGTTCCCTTTTTTGGCCCGGTAGTGCGTGAGTTGCAACGCCGTGGGCATGAGGTTGTACTAACTGCGCGTCGCTATGCCCAGACGCTGGAGTTAGCACGAGAATTCGGGCTTTCGGTGTACCCAGTTGGGAGATACGGGGGCACACATCCTGTGGGAAAAGTGTGGAGTCTTGCTCGGCGAGCGCTGCAGCTCTGGCATACTGTGCGTCCGCTGCGTCCAGAGATAGCGCTTAGCCACGGGGCACGGGCGCTGGTTGTAACGGCTGTGGCGATGGGCATCCCAGCGGTGGTATGCCTGGACTATGAATGGACTGAACGGTGGATTTTCCGTTGGGGAGCAACCAGGATTATCGTTCCGGACATCCTTGCTGCTTCTGCCGAAGAGGCTGGACTACCGTCTCACCGCCTTCGGACATATCCAGGACTCAAGGAAGAGATGTACATCGCCAATTTCACACCGCAGATCGGTTTCCGAGACAGGCTCGGGGTGGGCGAGGAGACATGCCTCGTAATCCTGCGCCCTCCCAGCACAACGGCAAACTATCGTACGCCGCGTACGTTTGAACTCTTTGAGACTCTGCTTCTCCGAATTCGAGAAGAGTCCTCAGTTGTGGCACTTGTCCTCCCGCGTGACATCAAAGATTGGGAGTGGGTGGAAAGAGTGTGCCGGCGGGAGCGCATTGGTAATGTGCAGCTTCTACCCCAAGTCGTGCCGGGTTTACAACTCTTGTATTGGGCTGATATGGTCATTTCGGGCGGCGGCACGATGAACAGAGAAGCAGCGCTATTGGGGAGCCCAACGTACTCTATTTTTGCTGGGCGCTTAGGGGCGGTGGATCGCTGGCTGCGCGAGCAGGGGAAACTTACAATATTAGGCACGGAGGAGGAAATTGCGCGGCTTCACTTTGTTCGGCATCAGCGTGCTGCTGACTGGTCATATCCCGATAAGGGGTTAGCATCTGTGGTGGCGTCGTTTGTGGAAGAGGAGTACAGGAGCTCCCATTCGCGCTGCAAGGCTTCTGGAGGGATGACGATGTGAATGGCGGCGTCCGTCACTGCTGGAGTGAGGCGTGCGTGCAAAGCCTGGCGTTCTTGGACCTGCTTCAGCACTTCTGCTGCGGCGTGTCGCTCCCCAAGCAGGCGGAGTGCCTGGGCCTTAAGGAAAAGGGCGTATAGGTGATCGGGAATGTAGTGTAAAGCATGTTCTGCCCAGCTCAGCCCCTCGGCAAAGCGCCGAGTCTGCAAGCATAGCTGCGCAAGGACAAAGGCTGCTGAAGCCATGTTACCGTTGGAGAGTGTACCCAGTTGTAGGGCGAAGCGAAGAGCTTCTTCCGCTTCCTGGAAGAAGCGCATTCGTGTTAGGGTTTGTCCCAACTGGAACCAAGCGTAGGCGTCCAGCGGTTGCTCCTGCACACAGCGCATCAGGAGCCGGTAGTTGCGGTATGCTTTTTGCTGTAGGATCTCTGGTGGCTGGTCGTAACCAGCATGCTCAATACGGAGGGGGGAGCTTATTATCTGTTTCCCTAACTCCAGAAGGGAAGGGCTTATTTGCTCATGGATGCGTCCCTGAAAGCGAATGGTCGGGTAACCGTAGTTCCGAAAGATGCGAGGGTAGGCCCCGTAGTGGAACTCTCGGGCACCATTGTTTCGGCGATGGGGGCTTTCGATAGTGCAGAGTACGCCCCCCACATCTTCGCCAAGGTCACATAGGAAGTTGCGCACGATGCGGGCAGAGTCGGGGTGAAGCCGTTCGTCGGCGTCCAGGTACAGCAGCCACTCGCCCGTACAGCGACGCAGAGCCTCGTTGCGTGCTGCAGCAAAGTCGTCCTGCCATTGAATAGGGAAAACTCTGGCGCCATAGCGTTTGGCAATCTCGACGGTGTTGTCTTCAGAGCCCGTATCAGCGATGACGATTTCGTCCACCACGTCCCGGACCGACTCCAGGCATTCAGCCAATCGCGTTGCCTCGTTGCGTACGATCATAGTGAGGGAGAGGAGCGGACGGGAGCTTTTAGCAGCCTGGCGCCGCCGTTTCCGGTGGTTGAGCAGCTCCTGTAGCAACGGTTCCTCGATAGGTCTTTGCCGTAAGCGTTCCACGAGGATGTTGGCCTCTTCGAATCGGGCTTGGGTTATCAGAAGATG
>JANWXA010000044.1 GCA_025055465.1 Candidatus Kapaibacterium sp. | reverse complement strand
GATGAAATTGGTGATATGCCGCTGGCCACCCAAGCAAAAGTGCTTCGCGTACTGGAAACGGGAGAATTTTCGCCCTTAGGCTCTTCGGAAATCCGCCGTGTCGACGTCCGGTTGATTGCTGCAACAAATCGGGATTTAGAAGCTGCTGTCCACAGGGGCAGTTTTCGACAGGACCTCTATTATCGGCTCAATGCTGTTCGGATCCATCTACCGGCATTGCGCGAACGCCCAGAGGACATCCCAGTTTTAGTGGAATACTTTGCCGCCCGGGTATGTGAGCGGTTAGGCATCGAATTCAGGGGCATCGCGTTGGAGGCGATGGACCTTCTGCAGCAACATCCTTGGACGGGCAACGTCCGGGAATTGAGAAATCTGGTGGAAACACTGATCACTCTGGAGCGGGGAGCCTACATTACCCCGGAAATGGTACAGCGCTATCTCCAGCAGGCTTCCTCACCCCAACGCTTTCTCGGGTACGAACCAGTACCTACAGAGCGAGCCATTGTTGCCGTCGGACGCGGGCAGATGGAACCTGCTCCCCTGGCAGCTTTTGACGTGCATTTATTGTACCGCGTTCTGCTGGATATGCGTAGCGAGTTGGCCGAGCTGCGCCGGTCGGTTCATGCATTGAGCTCAGTTACCCAGGCATTACGGGAGGTCATGGCTGCCCTTCCGCAGCAGGTGGGACAGCGCGAGGACGAGGAGACATGTATTAGGCTGAACAATGCAGCAGATTTCCGGTTGGAGGATGTAGAGAGACGACTCATTACCGCTGCGCTCAAGTACTTTGGCGGCAGTCGGCGCCTGGCTGCTCGTGCTCTGGGAATGAGCGAGCGCACTTTGTACCGCAAACTGGCTCAATATGGCTTAGGTAGAGCCTCTCTGGCCCATGGGACTTGAGATTCCTCTGCCGCGTCTTCAGCGTGCTGTCCTCCGATGGTATACCCGTCATGCGCGTTCATTGTGGTGGCGCCGCCTTTCACCGGAGCCGTATCAGGTGTTGGTGACCGAGCTAATGCTCCAGCAGACCCAGGCTCAGCGTGTAGAGCGTGTTTTACCGCGTTTTTTCCAGCGTTTCCCGACGATACGTAGTGTGGCTGAAGCTCCCCTGGCGGAAGTCATCCGGTGGTGGCAAGGATTGGGCTATAATCGCCGTGCACGCTTTCTGTGGGAATGTGCCCAGACGATTGTGCAGCATTATGGAGGATGTTTTCCTTCGGAGCTGGAACAATTACGTCGGCTTCCTGGTGTCGGGGCGTATACGGCAGCGGCCATAGCCACATTCGCCTTTGGGCGACAGGATGTCCCAGTCTTGGACACGAATGTTCGTCGGGTGCTGCAGCGAATTCTGGGTACCGAGCACACGTCTGCACGCGAATTAGAGCGAATAGCGCGAGAGTGGCTTCCCGGAGGAGCCTCAGCTCAATGGCATCAGGCGCTTATGGACGTTGGCGCTCTCTACTGTCATAAGCATCATCCACGATGTAGTGAATGTCCCCTGCGTCGTTACTGTCGCTCTGCTGGACGTGTTCCACCGAGTGCGCGGAGCATGCAACGCTGTGAGCCCAGTTTTGCGGGGATTCCTCGGCGTCTCTGGCGAGGCCGTTTGTTGCGCTTAGTTGCGGTGGCTGGCACTGTGACTACTGAGCAGGCTGCACAGAGGCTGTTCGGGGAGCGTCCGACAGGGGAACAACAGCGCTGGATAGAGGAGCTTGTTGCACACCTTGTCCGGGATGGCCTTCTCTGTCGTCAGGGCTCCTGGCTGAGTCTGCCTGATGGGCTATGAACGGTCGGGGTTTCCCTGCCCTCATGGCTTTTCTGTATTTTCGCAGCCATGTGGTTTGGTTGTTTCATGGTTCGAATGGAGCTCCTATGAATGTGTGCCCAAAGTGGGGGATGGTGGCCAGCTTGGTTGCCATTGTGATTGCATGCCAACCTTCTCCCAAACCTGCCCCTGTCGAGGGACTGGAACGCTATACGGATCCGGTTATGGGCTTTGCTATCTCGTATCCGGAAAACTGGCACGTACGTTCGGCTGCAGGCGAGAGCTTTGTGGTTCTCTCTTCCGAAGCTGCTCTGGAACGCTTCATCCGCTGGGATGCAGAGGGGCCAGTAGCCGCAAAAATAGAGGTCACTGTCATCCCCTTGCAGGGCAAAAGTATTGACAGCGTGCTCATCGAGCGTAAGATTTTTACTGATGAGGTCTACAGTCCTGTGGAGCAGGTCTCAATCGGAGGTGCGGATGGGCGCAAGCTGGGGTACCGCTTTCCCCTGCGGGATGGCTCAGCAGAGGGTGAACTCTATATTGCTTCTGCGGATGGGCGCGTTGCAACCGTAGTAGAACTGGCGGCTTTCGGAGGGACTTTCTCGGCGTATCGGACACTGTTTGATTCTGTACTTGCTGGGCTTACTTTGGCGCGGGAGCCCTTGCCGGCACAACCATCGGCCCCGACACAGCCTGCTCCTCCTTCCCAGACCCTGCGCAACTACGTTGGACAGGGCTTCTCTATCCAGATTCCGGAGAACTTCCGTGCTGAGCGTACCAGTGTGCCTACGTCGCTCTTTTCTGTCCGCTTCGTAGGGGACCGTAATGACTGCATTGTGCAGGTTGATGTCTTTGACGCCTCACAGCAGCAGGATTTGCGCAAGATTGTCGAGGAGAATCGTCCACGTTATCGTGCTTCTGAATCTATCCCCGTGCGCCTTTCCGGACTGGAGGCGTACTATCTGGAATATGCTCCCGCCGCTCAGATACAAGGGCGTGCCTATTTCGTGCTGGCGCATAAGCGGCTGTATCGGGTAGTGATCACGTGGTACAAACCTGAAGAGGGCCTCTATCGTCCCGTCTTCGAGCGGGTTGTTCAGAGCTTTCGCTTGCAACCACAGTCGTAGTGCTAATCTAAGGGCGGGGAGATGCAACGGCGCCTCTGGTGGACTGCTCTCCCTGCAGTGGTGGTAACGATGGCGCAGGAGCCGCCCGAAGTCTGCCGGTTGGTAGAACTGACTGCCCAAGATAGCGTTTTCTGCCTTGATGTACCCTTCGTTCAATCGCTAACAGTTCGGCTGGATTCTGTGTACCTATTGCAAACTCCGCTGGACTACGAGCTCAATGCCCGCTGTGGTTGCGTCCGGTTGTCCCCTTACTTTCGACGGCTTTTTCGCTACCGAGACACCCTCCAGCTTTGGATTTCTGCCCGATATGTTCCACTGTTTGTGCATCCCCGTGGGAAAGGCCTCCCCGAAGGCCCTTTCTCCAGTATGCCAGCAGCGATTCGTACTCCGCCGCGCTTAGATACCCTGGTGTCACTAAAACCTCGTGGGCGGCTTGTTCGGGGCTTTACGGTGCAGACGGGTTCTGGCTTTCTTCTTCACTCGGGGATAGAGCTGGATTTCCGGACCCACTTGGTGGGGCAGACGGAGGTGGGGGGGCTCATCGCTGCCAGCCATATGCCGCTGCAGTCGCAGGGTAGCAGCATTACGTTGCAGGAGGTGGATCAGCTCTCACTCCATGTCCGATCCCCTGGTTTCGTTGCTGAACTTGGTGAGCTCTCGCTGTCGGCTTCTTTGAGCCCCTCACATGGGATTGACCGAGTCCACGGTGTGCGGACAACAGCTCAAATTGGGGCATGGGAAGCGGTGGCAGTGCTGGGGAGTTCCCGCGCTGTGATAACGACAGTTACTCTGCAGGGTATGGACGGAGTTCCGGGACCGTATCGGTTACGGGGTGTCCGCAGCGGAGGCTTTGCTCACATCGTGCCAGGTAGCGAGCGCGTTTGGGTCAACGGCGTCTTGCAGGAGCGTGGTGAGGACAAAGACTACGTTATTGATTATGCACGGGCGGAGCTTACATTCCGACCGCGGTGTCCGATAAATTCAACTTCTCGCGTTGTTGTAGAGTTTTCCTGTTTCGATGGGGATAGCCCACAAACGCTTGGCTTGCTTGGGGTTAGTGGGGCAATTGCTCCTGGACATCATCTCTTGTTCGGTTATACACATCGGATGGTAACACCGTTGCAGGATACGCCCTGGGGGGCGCAAATCCTTGTGTACAATGGCGAAGCATATGCTCTCGGGGACGGCGCAAGCTTGGTTGGGCTGGACTCGGTGAGTGGACGCGGGTTGGGCTCGTACCGAAAGCGGGACACCGTCGTTGGCGGTGTTCCTTGCGCTATATGGGAATATGCACCCGGGGCCCCAGATGCACTCTATGTGGTGGAGTTTAGCCCTGTTGGAGAGGGTCGGGGGGACTATAAGCAGGTTGCCCCGACGATCTTCCGCTATGTCGGGCAAGGCCGTGGGGACTATGCCCCAGTAAAACTCCTGTCGCTGCCGGCACGGCACCAGTTGTGGACGCTGCGCTGGAAATGGGACCCTGCGGACCTGTGGAGCTCCGAAGTACGGTTAGATTACAGCCGCTTCCAACCCCATCGGCGGTACTCAGAGGTGTTGTCTGGTGTGGCGCTCTCCTTGCGCTCGCGCTACAGCATCCGTTCCGACACGACAGCAACCCCATTGTGGTGGGAAAATAGCGTAGAATGGGCTACTAAAGGGTTCCCGGAGCACCGTGCTGTACGTATGCGACAGCAGCACTTTGCGTGGGAGCCTCTTCTGTCCGCTGAAGGTGTGGGGGAAAAGCTGCGCATGCAACAGCGTGTATATCTCCAAGTAGCCCCGCTCCAGGTCCAGGCTGTGGCTGGATGGATTCGCTCCGATACCACCATCGCTGCCCTGTGGTGGGAAGCTTCCACCGCGGTGCTACCGCCAGCTGACAGCTCCAGCCTCAAATTGTCCTATGCCGGAGGGAAGAACAGCAGTAGGGGACTGGGTCGCCGAGACCGCTGGCACCAGGCAATGGTAATTGGCTCTATTGCCCGACCGCGATGGCGTTGGGTTGGGGAGATCCGCTGGCGGTGGCAGAAGGAATCCGAGAACTTTCCCCAATCGCAGCAGCGGTATGCCGAGGGAAAGTTGGGCGTGGTGGGGCGTATAACACCCTCGGTTGAGGGAGAGCTGCAGCTTCCGTGGCGTTGGCAGTGGGAACCGCTATTCAGCCAATGGTGGCAACCCAGCCTATGGCTGCGTTGGCGGAGCTCAGTATGGAGCTCTCAGGTATGCATAGGGTGGAATGCTGTGCGGCAGACGGGGGCACATCGCAATTTCCCCTTGTTGCTATGGCAAGGTCTCTGGAAGCTGCCTCAGCAAGGTAGCGCACAGTGGCGGTACGAGAGCGGTGCTGAGCTAACGGGGGTATTTCTCCCTCTTTTCCTACGCGTCCTGCCCGGGCAAGGTAACTATCGGTATAAGGGAGACTCCAATGCCAATGGGGCCGCCGATGCTTCAGAATTTGAACCCGTAGCTACCGGTGGAGAGTATGTTCTAATACCTACCCAAAGCGGGGCTTCAATGCCTGGGATAACTCTCCGCATGGATGCTACACTCTTGCTTTCCTTATTCGATTCCGATGCCCCAAGACTGCGGACGGAATGGGAAAGCCGGTTGCTTTTCCTTCAGCGTAGTCACACGCGAATGTGGTGGCGCAACCTCCTCCCCGAAAGGAGCACTGGCCCCAATGTACTGGCAACTCAGTGGCACATGCTTCACCAGCTACGCTTTCCTTTGGGTTTGCTGGAAGCAGGCCTTCACTGTACCTGGTCTGGGATGGCGTTATGGACGGGTGCGGCATGGGAGCAGTGGCAGAGCGCTGAGGGAGGGCTTCGTCTCCAACGTCCCCTGCTTCCGACGCTCCGCATAGCCACGTCTCTCGGTCCACTCTGGGAAGAGCGCCAGGCAACACTACAAGCTAAAGAAAGGATAAAGCTTTCAGGGCTTCGCAGTACCTTGGAGCTGCCTTGGCAGGCTCTTGCTACGACGACAATGGTCCCAAAATTGACATTTCTGCGTGGCTGTGCTAACGTTGGCGGGCAATACCGAGCGGTCGTCCACGTTGCAGGGGTTTTAGACCTGGGTGTTCACCTGCTGGAACGAGCCCTGGGGCAGCTGACGTTGCGGTACGGGGTCCTGTTACCAGAGCCTTTGCCGATGACGAGTATCTGGTCAGAGAACCTGCATCAGGGGTGGTGGCTCCGCGGTAGTGTGAGTTACCAGACAGCGGCTGCTGTATGGTCGCTGCAGTATTCGGGCGCTCGGTTAGTGGGGGCTTCCTGGGGGCATACTCTCACGGGACAGGTACAGGTGAACCTATGAAGCAGGTCAACATGCGGACGGAGCCAGTACGGAGAGGGCGCCCTCTGCGGCGTAGCGATGTTATTGGGTTGCTGGCACCGGCTTCTCCAGCGGAGACGTCCCACGTAGAGGGTGTTGTGCGGTACTTAGAGCGATTGGGGTATCGAGTGGAGGTCTCTGCCCACGTTCAAAGCACTTATTTGGGGTATTTAGCTGGTACGGATACCCAGCGCGTTGCTGAGCTCCATCGCTTTTTCGCTGATCCACAAATTGCTGCCATTTTCTGCCTGCGTGGGGGCTATGGTAGTATGCGGTTGCTATCGCAATTGGACTATCGGCTTATTGCCCGATGTCCCAAACTGTTGGTGGGTTTTTCAGATGTCACGGCTCTACAGGTTGCTCTGTGGCACCGGATCCGTCTGGTAAGTATTTCGGCCCCACCTCCCGGGGCGGAGCCCATCCCGCCAGATCGTGAGGCGTGGTTTTGGCAACTACTGACTTCGGTACAGAGACCCGGTGATATCCCAGAGCTGCTTCAGCCTCTGTTTTCGATACCCTCTGCAGGAGTGCAGGGGACACTCCTCTGCGGAACCCTCTCGCTGTGGAGTGCCCTGTGTGGGACGCCCTTTTTCCCCAGACTGGGTGGAAGTCTTTTAGTGGTGGAGGATGTCGGCGAACCTGCCTATCGGTTGGACCGCATGGTCACACAACTTCTGCTAACGGGCTTTTTGCGGGAAGCGGCCGCGATAATTTTTGGGGATTTCACCCTGCCCCCTTCAACGGAGCAGCGATTACCGCAGCCGCCTTCTCTATCCTTGCTCCGGGATTTTGCTGAGCGCATCGGTATTCCGTGTTTGACAGGGCTTTCTTATGGACACATACGCCATCATTGGGCCCTTCCTTTCGGGGTCAATGCCCGGGTTGATCGGCGCGGCTACCTTGTGATAGAGGAATCGGCGGTACAGGCTGGCTGATGGACGCTCACCCTACCGTGGTGGGCGCTGGCTCTGGACCGTGAAACGAAGGATGCTTTCGCTGCCAGCCGCAACGGGCAAGCGGAAGGCGGCCGTCGTGGCATCGTAACGCCAATGAGGGTGAGTCGAGCTCGTTATGCGCCAGTTGTGCTGGTCCCACCGGAGGTGGAAGCGGAGCTCTACGGATGCGGCTTCTCGCCCTCCGTTGAGTATGGAAATCTGGTAGGATTCCTCTACGTAACTGCCAGCTATTTCCCGGCGTTCCAGCAACTGCTGCCGAGCTTTAAGGTCGAAGGCGGGGCCAAGAGCCAGAACAAGGGTGTCGCCAACGGGTGTCTCGGGGAAGGATATCTCGCCAGCAAAGCCGAGGCTGTCGGTAGAACCGGCAAGGATTTGGGCCACTCCTGCAGGAAGTGGCTCGCCCAATCCATTCTGCTCTCTGTTGATCAGACGTAGTAACTGGGTAACAGGGAGCTGGCTACCAAAATCGGCATGGCTTTCTATACGATAGAGTCGCTCGAATTGGGCAGCGCGGCAGGGAATTAGAGGTAATTGGACATGCTCCAGTGGACGCAAAGAGATGAGATAGGGGAGCTGGTACCGGTAGAAGCCGCTGAATTCTGCCGGTGGTGAGGCCTCGGGAGCGGCTTCCTGGTGCAATGAGGGTGCGACACCAGTACGCCTCTGGATGGACGGTATTTCGGCTCTGACTGGTCGTGATACACTGCCGGCAACCAGACTGATGGAGGCGGAGTCGTAGATAGCTTCTGTGTGATTCTCCAGCAGCGCAAAGCCACACATGGTTAGGGTGGTTCCCTGCGGTGGGAGGCGGAGCAGATAGCGCATGCGCCAGCTAAGTTTTTCGACTATGTAGTGAACTGCGACGGGCAGAACGCCCGTCTGCCGGGTTCGCACCAGCGCCTGTAGAACGCCCCCTTTCGCTAATCGTGTGGAGTCCCCTTCTATGAGGACGCGGTACTGTGTCGGTGAGGGTAGTAGCAACAGCCCAGCCGACGTTTGGAGAAGGGCGTACGATGACAGTAGCTTCAGGAGTTTCCCCTCTATCACTTGCTGCCCATCAGAGCTGATGAAGCGAACGGTCTGTCCCTGAAGCTGCTCCAGTGGCTCTTTATCCAAGTCTGACCGGAAACGCTGCCACAGGAGCTCGCCTTCCTGAGGCACAACGGCAATGCTGGAAGGGTCTACGGTCGTTGGGAGGTCACTAAAGGCAATAAAGGGCTGCCTACTGTTGGTATGAACCTGCCAGTTCTCGTAGAAGAAGGCAAACCCACCCTGGTACAATGTGGCGTGCCGCTGCAGACGCTGTGCTGCTATAGGTGGTTGTGCCCACAGTGCTGGGGCTGGGAGAGAAAGGAGCAAAGCTGGTACGACACGCAGGTAGCTTTCCATGAACATTCTGAGGCTATTACACATGGAGCAACCATCGTCCAAAGGTGGAGAGAGCCGAAATCAATACCGAGGCCAGAAGAGCATCCCAGAAGCTGGCAATCTGGAAACCCGGTATCACGGAGGAAACTAACCAGATCCCCACGGCGTTGATGACGAGCAGGAAGAGGCCGAAGGTCAGGATGACTGCAGGAAGTGTTAGCACAATGAGCAGAGGGCGCACCAGGATGTTGACCAAACCCAAAGCAAGAGAAACGATCAGAGCGGTCCAAAAGCTGTTGACGGTGATACCAGGTAGGATGTGCGCCGCAAGATACACGATGCCAGCGTTGAGGAGCCAAAGAACCAGGAAACGTAGCATCGAGCCTCTTAGAGGATAAGCATGGCATCGCCGTACGCGAAGAGACGGTATCCTTCCTTGACGGCGGTTCGATATGCCTTCATGATGAGCTCTGGTCCGGCAAGAGCTGCTCCGACCAGCAGCGAAGGAGAGTTGGGAGGATGGAAATTCGTAATCATACTCTGTACGATGCGGAACTCGTAAGGCGGGTAGATGAAACGGTCGGTCCAACCACGAGTAGGTTTGACAACACCGACGCTCAGCGCACTGGATTCCAGTGCGCGTACGACGCTACAGCCGACAGCATATACGCGCTTGCGGTGGCGAAGTGCCCGGTTTATGGCCTCAGCAGCTTGTGGGCTGACGTCAAAGTACTCTGAGCTCATCGTGTGCTTGCTCAAGTCCTCAACGTCAATGGTCTCAAAGGTCCCCGCCCCAATGTGGACCGTGATGGGGATGAGTTGTACACCCTTTTGAAGCAGTTTCTGGACCAACTCCCGAGTGAAATGGAGGCCTGCTGTTGGCGGTGCCAGTGAACCAATCTTTTCAGGATTAGCGAAAATAGTCTGGTACCACTCTTTGTCTCCTTCCTCGGGTTGGCGCTGCACATAGCTGGGCAGGATAACACTTCCAAGACGCTCCATGACCTTGTATAGGTCTCCGGTATAGCTAAAACGCACGATGCGCCCGCGAGAAGTCGTGTTGTCAATGATTTCAGCATAAAAGCGGTTGTTGTCGAAATAGACTTTGTTCCCAATGCGCACCTTACGAGCTGGCTCTACGAGGGCTTCCCAAATGTTGCCCTCGCGGCTCAGCTCGCGCGCCAGGATAACTTCTATGGGAGCGTGAGTACGTTCTTTTTTCCCAATGAGGCGAGCGGGATAGACCCAGGTGTCGTTGACCACGATACAGTCCCCTTTCTGGAGGTACTCGACAATGTCGTGGAACGTTCGGTGCTCCAGCTCGCCACTGGCCCGATGTACGACCAACAAGCGGGCGCCATCGCGGGGGTCTGCCGGGAACTTCGCAACTGCTTGTTTGGGGTATGTGTACCGAAAAGCTGAAAGCTTCGTTCGTAAAAGCATCTCTCCCCACATGTGGGCGCAACCGGCCAATGTTCGGCTAGATATGTGACGTAAATCTCAGCGATTTTGTTAGTTTTGTTTTTCTGCCTGTAGATCCAGCCGTTCCATGAGACGTGGTGTCTTTCAGCTGGTAGCACCATATGAAGCCGCCGGTGACCAGCCGAAGGCTATTGCGCAACTGGTGGAACACCTCCGGCAGGGCGTCCGGCACCAGGTGCTACTGGGGGTTACTGGCTCTGGCAAAACTTTTACTATCTCCAATGTGATTGCCCAGGTACAAAAGCCGACCCTGGTTATCTCACCGAACAAGACTCTGGCGGCACAGCTTTATGGTGAATTTCGCCAGTTCTTCCCTTACAATGCCGTTGAGTTCTTCATCTCGTATTACGACTACTATCAGCCCGAAGCCTATGTGCCAGCCACGGACACCTACATTGAGAAGGAAGTCTCGATCAACGACGAGATTGATCGCCTGCGGCTGCGGGCAACCAGCGCCTTGCTGGAAGGACGCCGTGACGTAATTGTCGTAGCTTCTGTGAGTTGTATTTATAGCATTGGGCGTCCGGAGGATTTCCAAGCCACGGTCCTGCCTCTGTATGTGGGAATGCGGATCTCTCGCCGGCAACTTCTATATCGGCTTACCGACATCTACTATACCCGCAATGATGAAGAGCTTGCTCGCGGCACCTTTCGCGTGCGGGGTGATGTCGTGGATGTTGTCCCCGCCTACGAGCACGAAAACGCTGTGCGTATTGAGCTTTTTGGCGATGCAGTGGAGCGCCTGTTGTGGATAGACCGTGTCAGTGGTAAGGTAGTGGAGGAAGTGGACTCCATTACGCTCTATCCAGCGAAGCTCTTTATCACAACCCGGACACAACTGGAGCGTGCGCTTGTCAATATTCGGCAGGAGCTTTCTGAGCGGTTGAATCAGCTGCGCGCACAAGGTAAAGAATTGGAGGCCCGACGTTTGGAGCAACGAACTCTCTTTGATCTGGAGATGTTGCAGGAGGTGGGGTTTTGCAAAGGGATCGAGAATTATTCCCGTCATTTGACCGGGCGGGCACCCGGGACGCCTCCGCCGACATTGATGGACTACTTACCGGGAGATGCACTGCTTTTTATCGATGAGTCTCATGTGACGGTGGGACAGATCGGGGGAATGTTCCGCGGCGATCGATCGCGGAAGGAGACGTTGGTGGCGTACGGGTGGCGCTTGCCGAGCGCATTGGATAACCGCCCACTGACGTGGGAGGAGTTCGCAGCACGCATGC
>JANWXA010000043.1 GCA_025055465.1 Candidatus Kapaibacterium sp. | reverse complement strand
TCTGGGCATTTACTCCTCGAATTGTTGGGCACACTGTAGACGGCATCATCGCTCGGTCGCTCCCCACGACTTTCTTACTCCTCAACTTAGGCGGGATCCTGGGTTTGACGCTCCTTGGCGGGGCGCTCACCTTTCTAATGCGGCAAACCATCATCGTAGTCTCCCGCATTCTGGAGTACGAGCTCCGAAATGACTTCCTGCATGCCCTCGAACGCCACTCCGCCCGCTTCTTCCACACCTACCCCACTGGGGAGCTGATGGCTTACGCCACCAACGACATCTCCTCGGTCCGCGAGTTCCTGGGGCCGGCCATCATGTACGGGCTCAATACTGCCATGGCGCTTGCGTTCTCGCTCCTCTTCATGCTGACGCTGGATGTCCCCATGACTGTATTCGCCCTGTTGCCGCTGCCTCTTGCCGCCGTGCTGACCTATACCATCGGCAGGCGCGTGCATGCAACCTTCACCACCGTGCAGGAGCAGTTCGGGGAGCTCACTCGCCATGCGCAGGAGAGCTTCGCTGCAATCCGAGTCGTCCGAGCTTACGGGGCAGAAGCCGCTGAAAGCGACCGCTTCCGCCGGCTGAGCTGGGAGTACGCGCTCCGCAACATACGCCTGGGGCGCCTCCAGGCCTTCTCTTCGCCCTCCATGCTGGCGCTGGTGGGGATCGTCCAACTGATTGTGCTCGGCTACGGCGGCTTCCGACTGATGGAGCAGACACTGACGGCTGGCGAGCTGACGCAGTTCTTCCTCTACACCAACGAGCTCATCTGGCCCTTCGCTGCTTTGGGATGGATTACCAACATCGTACAACGTGCGGCGGCCTCTGCTGCACGGCTCCGGCAGCTCATGGAGCTGACGCCTGACGTTCCCGATACGGGACAGCTCCGCATCCGCGTCCAAGAGCTTCACGGGAGGATCGAGTTCCGCAACGTCTGGTTCCGCTACAGCGACGACCGACCGTGGGTGCTTCGCGGCGTCAGCTTCACCATCCCCGCTGGTAGCATCGTCGGCATCACTGGTCCGATCGGCAGCGGTAAGAGCACGCTGGTGACCCTCCTGACACGCCTGTACGATGTGACGCAGGGATGCATTCTCCTGGACGGACACGACATCCGGGACTATCCGCTGCACGTCCTCCGCTCCGCCATCACAGTCGTGCCACAGGAACCATTCCTGTTCTCGCTCAGCGTTGCAGAGAACATCCGCTTCGGCAAACCCGACGCCAGCCTGGAGGAAGTGCTCCGCGCCAGTCAGTGGGCAGCGCTGCACAGCGACGTTGAGCTCTTCCCCAAAGGCTACGACACCCTCGTTGGCGAACGCGGCATTACGCTCTCCGGCGGGCAGAAACAGCGTGTCGCGCTGGCTCGCGCTCTGCTCCGCAGCAGCCCCGTCCTGGTGTTGGACGACGCCTTCTCCTCCATAGACAGCGCCACCGAGAGCGCCATCCAGCGTCGCCTCCGGGAGCTTACCGCTGGGCGCACGATCATCCTGATTGCCCATCGCATCGCCAGCCTCCTCATCGCCGACCGCATCCTCGTACTGGACAACGGCATCGTCGCAGAAGAGGGTACCCATAGCGAGCTCCTACAGCGCGGCGGGCTCTACGCCCAGCTCAACCAGTACCAGACCCTTCAAGCGGAGCTGGAGCAACTTTGAGGGGACTTCAGGGAGCCCCACACGTAGTAGGAGAGCACGGCGAAACCGCTTTCCATCAGCAGCTTCACCCAGCAGCCGCCCACGCCAGTCCTCGCGTTGGGAGCAACACGACTGCGTCCCTGCCGGATACGTACTCCGATGCCCCGACCACAATTTGCCTCGATTGAGCCGTAGAGACGCGGTTCCACAGCCGCTACAGCCCGTTTACCGGAAGGACGTCGTTGGGCTCACTGTGTAGCGAATAGTCCAATAGCCTAACTGGAGCGGGTCGGGCTGTGCAGGGGCATCTTTGTAGAGACTGACGAACTGGACCTTGACGTACTTGCCCGAACGAGTTCGCAGCACTACTGTCTTCGGTAGCGGGGTCAGCACGTGGGTTCGGAAATCATACGAGAACAATCCCTCACCCGTCAGCGAGGGGGAGATAACCCGCCGAGCCGCCGCCGTGTCATCCTGACGGAGCTGGACATCTGTCGGCACCTGTGTGACCTGGTCGTACGGCAGGTTGAGTATTGCTCCTACGGTCCGCCCGTTCGGGTTCACCGTTCCAGAGTTGAGGAAGATGTCCAGCGAGCGGGTCCGCGGCGAAAGCGCCGGCAGCAGTAGGTCCCACTCAGCCGTCCCGCGAAGGGCCAGCGAGACGGTGTCCCCACGCTCAAAATCCAGCAGCGCGTAGCCCTTCGCTGTGTCCACCCACAGATTCCGGATAGTACGCTCCTGCGGAGGGGTTGTCCCACCGCCGTCGGTTGGCGTCTCTTCCTTCGCGCACCCAATCAGGAAGAATCCACCAAGCAAGACCAATCCCAAAGTCCACCACATGGCTCTTTCTGTAGAGTTGGTTCAACATTCCTCCGAGTCTCCTCGAGCTTCGTTAGGAATTGCTGCCGCTCTGAGCTCCTCCAGCGTGAAGAGGGCACGGAAGGGGACACCCGGCTCCCGAAGCCGCTCGGCGGCTCCCTGCTGCCGGTCAATCACGCAGAGAACCAGGATGGGCTGCGCACCTTCTTGCCGCAGGACCTCCAGGCCCTCCAGGAGTTGCCCACCCGTGGTAACAACGTCTTCCACCAGCACAACCCGCCGCCCCGCTACTGGAAAGCCCTCGCTGCGGCGCTGGGTACCATATTCCTTCGCCTCCTTGCGCACGAAGGCGCAGGGGAGCCCACTTGCCAAGCTGGCAGCCACCGCCAGCGGCACTCCCCCCAATTCCATGCCCGCAATGACCTCTGCCCCCGGCGGAAGCTGCTCAGCGATGAGCTGTCCCAGCGCCCGTAACAGTTCCGGATGGGCTTCAAACTGGTACTTGTCCACATACTCGCTGCTCCACTGCCCGGAGCGGAGACGGAAGCTCCCACGCCGATAAGCCACGTGGGCGATTTGCTGGACAATCTCCTGGCGTGTCCCCATTAGCTGACCGTCCCGACGTAACACCAGGCGATACCGGCCATCAGAGAATACGCCCGAACGGTGCGAAAGGCCCCAGTCCTCTCCATCAGCTCTATAAACTCCCGCCCCGAGGGGAAACTGGCCGAGGAGGCATGGAGATACGCATAGGCTTGCCGATTGCGTGCGAACAGGGAGCCGAAGAGCGGAATCCAGTAGCGGCTATAGAGCCAGTACGGACCGGCCCATATCCCCGTTGGCCATCCCAGCTCAAGGACGACGACCCTCCCTCCAGGGCGCACGACCCGAGCCATCTCCCACAGGCATCTCGTGGGCTCCCGTACGTTCCGAATGCCGAAGGCGATCGCGCTAATGTCAAAGGAGGCGTCCGGAAAAGGTAACTGATGGCAGTCTGCCATCACCCACTCAATTGAGGCCCCTCGCCGCTGCGCCTTCTGGCGTGCCCGCTCCAACATCGGCTCGCAGAAGTCCACCCCCACGACGCGCCCCCGTGGTTGGACGGCGCGCCAGAAAGCGAACGCAAAATCCCCGGTCCCCGTCGCACAATCCAAGACAGCCACCCCCGGGCGCGCTCCCGACCACTGCACTGCACACCGGCGCCACCAGTAGTGGAGCCCTACTGTCAGCAGTGTGTTGGACCGATCATAAAACGGCACCAACTCGGCAAACATCTGCCGAATCGCCTCGGGCGAACGCTGGAGCAGCTCAGCCCTCATTCCGTCGGTATCCCCAAGCGCTGCACCAACTCCTCTGGCAACTCCAGCTCCAGTAGGAGCATCGCAGAGGCAATCGTCTTCCCCTGGGAGTCCAGCTTCAGCGAGACGGTACCCCCTCCGCCCAATGTGTTGTGCAGCACGAAGTTCAGCGCCCAGAGGTTCGGCAGCTCGTACCGCTCCACCGGCCCGAAGCAGACGCCGGTAAAGTGCTCCTTGACGCGTTCGGCTGTTAGGTAGTCCCGGAGCACGGGATACCACTCCTCACGGTACGCAATGACGCCGCAGTTGGCCGCATCTCCTTTGTCGCCACTGCGCGCATGGGCAATCCGCCATAACGGCACTTTCATGGCCGCTCCCTCCTTGGAGGCTGAAGCACGTCCACACGCACAACTTCCGAGAGCCATCGCGACGGCTGCGGATCAGCACCAACCACAAGCGCCGGAAAGCGCAGAGACGGTAGCCGATTCAACCTGGCCAGCACACGATACCGCAGACGCACAGCAGGCGCGAACGCCTGCTCTACCTGTTCCGTTGCGATTCTCCCAGAAGCTCGCACGGGCACCCGCACCGTATCCCCCGTACGGCCTTCAACTCTCCGCAGCAAAAACAGCGGAGGCAGGGGCGCCGGCGGCATAACTTCTGCAAGGCTGAGCACTGATCGCCTCCCATCAACGGAACTGAACACAAGTACTGTCTCTCGATGGAGTGAATCAGGTACCCCAACGACCAACGGACGCACCACTTCCCACACCGGCAGTACCTCAAAGCGCCCCAGGGAACGCCCACTCGGAGTCCGTAGCTCTGCCGTTATCTGTTTGGGATGCCGCAACAACAGCTCCAATTCTATCCGCTCTCCCTGCCCCGGGGCAACGCTCTCTGCCCCCACTCCAACAGTGATGCCACACAGTGCCAACAACACCAGCATTCCGGGAACAACACAACTGAGACGGATGCAAAGATAGTACCTCAGCAGCACCCTTTCTGCCGTGCTGGCCCATCCCTCAGACAGCGCCGCCGGAAGCTGCCCCCTTAGTGCGGCACCATCACAGCTCCCACTCCACCCCGAGCTGCACCGTACTCGGCATCCCCGGCAGGATGCCCCGGCTGCGGTCAGTAATGTAGAGGCGGTTGAAGAGATTTTTCGCCGTCAGCACGATGTTGAGTTTCCACTCCCGCAGACGCCACTCTACCGTCCCGTCCACAACCGTATACGGCGCCAGCCGGCCCTGCCGTCCGTTCGGGGTCGGCTCCACAGTGTTGAGGTCATCGGCGAACTGTTCCCCGACGGAGGTCGTCACCACCTGAAGCAGGAGCCACTGCCATGGCTTCCACTGCAGAGTGAGCGAGAGCTGGTACTCTGGAGCATACGGGAGCCGATTCCCAGTGATCCGCACCGAGGGCGAGAGGACACTGTAACGCTCTCCTTCGTATCGGGCTATCGGCAGCCAGGTGGCGCTCCCAATGCAGCGAACGCCGCCCAGTCCCAGCAACGATTCTGCATCGGCGTCCACCATCAGCTCTATCCCCTGGTGCAGGGTTTGTCCAGCGTTCGTCAATACCGAGGTCACGCCGCCGGCCAGCGTCGCAGGGATGATCTGATTGCGGAAGTCCAATCGGAAGGTCGTCAGCTCCGCCGTCAGCCCTGGTAGAGGCCGAGCACGTATCCCGAGCTCCCAATTCCAGCTCCGTTCAGGTTCCAGCTCGGTCACCCCGCCGTCGTTGTCAATCACATCCTCCACACGCGGCGGCGCAAAGCCGGCATGGACGCCGAAGAAGAATGTCCACGCCGTCGCTGGCGTATAAGTCAGCCCAAATGCCGGAATCACCGCCCAGAGCTGCGTCTCGCCGGCAACGCCCACACCATTGTTCGCCAACGCATTGAGCCGGCGGTATTGGATTCGCTCCGCCCGCAGCCCAGTGGTCGCACTCCACTGACGCCACAGCGTCTGCCCCTGCACAAATGCCCCACCGGCAAGTCCCCAGCGCCAGTTGTCTTCCACGATTGTGCCCGTACGTCCTATCGCTGACCGAGCTCGGATCTGATAACGGTGCTGCCGCTCCCCGTGGAGGCGCAGTCCTGCCCGCAGCCGATGCTCCAGCGAACCAGTCTGGAAGGTATGCAGCCACTGCCCCTCAGCGCCAGCAAACCAGTATTGTCGCAGGCGTCCGTCGGCCCGATTGGGGTCCGGAATCGCTCGCACTCCCTCGTCGTTGCCCGGATCGGCGCTGTTGTCTGCAGAAACCAGCGTGTCACGTCCATCCGGCGTCCGCTGCCGGACCAGACTCCCCTGACGCCACCAATCCCGCTGGAGGTAGGCCCCATAGCCAGTTACCGAAAAGCTCCCCTGCGGCAACTCCAGCTCCCATCGCACCTGCCCCGAGTAGCGCTCCACAAAGAAGGTGTCGTGAACGAAGGGGTTCTGGAAGGGGTTTTCCTGAAACTGGGCAAGCGTCAATCCGGCATACGTTGCCTGTGAGACCTCGTCGTACAGATTGACCTTCAGCAGCAGCCGCTGCCCCTCCGCCGGACGCAACCAGGCTTTCAACGCCACATCCCCTACGCGGGTGCCGGTGTTCTCCCGGTTGAGCTGCCCCTGCTTATAGAGCCCATCCAGCAGGAAGCCGTCCCCCTGCTCCGTCTGCTGCCCGTACAGAGCATAGAAACTTCCGTACCGCCGCGTCCCTCCGACCGCTCGGACGTGCAACTGCCGTCCCTGAGCCAGCACTGGCGTGACGTAGTTGATAACCCCCCCAACCGTATGCGGACCGTAGAGCACTTGGGCTCCACCTTTGACGACCTCCACCCCACGGAAGCGCTCCATCGGCGGATGGTAGTAGAGGCCTGAATAGCCGTACGGTGCCGGTGCGATGGGAATGCCATCCTCCAGCACTAACACCTTCCCACTCCGTGTGGGGGGCAGCCCTCGAATCCCAATATTGACTCGTAGACCCATCCCGTCCTCCGCCTGCACATGCACCCCTGGTACTGTCCGGAGGATCTCCTCCAGGCTGACGGCGTGCAGCTCCTCATACCGCTGGGGCGTGATCCATACGAAACTCCCCGCAGTCCCCGTACGACTCTCCTCGCCCAGGACCTGAACTCCCGGAAGCCGATAGACTCGAACTGTATCAATCCTCCGCTCCCCCTGCTGTGCAGCTCCCACCAGTACGAACACCCCATACCCTACAGCAGCTAGGAGCACGCGCATCTGAGCCTACTTCAACAGAAGTTAGACTTGGTCCAAGTAAGCTCTGCGAAATTATGGTGTCGCCGTTCACCACAGACCTTCCCTCGCAGCAGGGGAATCCGAAACAGGTGAAGACCAGATCCTACCGGCTCCTCGTCAGGCCAAAACAAAAAAAATCCCCTCCCCGAAAAAGGGGAGGGGAAAGGGGAAATGAGGGGGATACAGCCTATCGCACTAAGGTCATCTGCTTCGTTGCCACCACGCGGCCGTCCAGCATTAGACTGTACTCGTACACCCCAGAACCCAACAGCCGCATCTCCAGCGTCACCTGCCCGTGCGCTCCCCGCTCCGCAAGCTCTACCCGCCGCAGCTCCCGGCCTGTCCGGTCCCGCACCACCAGTTCGGCCTGCCCTACGCCAGCAGGAATGTAGTACGGAATGGTCGTGGTACCCTCGAACGGGTTCGGAATGTTCTGGCCTAACCACGCATCGTGGATCTGGGCGCCGCTACCCGTCTCCCCACCACGGCTCCCACGCTCCCGCAAAAGCTGCTCAACAAGCCCACGTAACTGGGCAATTTCCTGCTGTTGCTGCTTCATTGCCTCCACAAGCAGAGCCACCAGGCGACTGTAGTCCATCCCGCCGACCTGCCCATCAGGCTCGTAGGAGACGACCTCTGGAACTACTCCGGCAACCTCTTCGGCAATGAAGCCGATATCCTCCGTCCCGCCGTACTCCGGCTTCCAGCGGAAGTTGTAGCCCCGCAGGCGCAGTACCTTGTCCAGTGCATTCTCAATCGGGCGGATTTCGTCCTTCCAGCGCATGGAGGAATATGTCAACCACGAGTTCGCCCGTCCACGTCCGCTCGGATTCCCTACGTTCGGTAACTCTACACGGAAGGCGGGATCGGTATCCCCGATTCCAACATAGCCGTTGTACGTGGAGTTCGCCACCCGCATCCGCTCCGTTCCATCGGTCTTGATGACAAGAGGCTGGTCATCCGTTGTACCGAGGAAGTTGAGAGCCGGATTCGTCCCTGGATTCCCATTGACGCTCCATGCTCCGGCAACGGTTACAGGATGGGGTTCCCACTGATTCGTGATGTTGTTCCACACCAGGATGTTGCCCGCAGAAGGCGCGCTGGAACTGACGTTATACCCTTGCAGCCGATTCGCATTCCAGATCGCCGCATTGTTGTTTGCCGACACGACAAAGTTCGGTGGGCTGATGGTCACCGTGGTTGTCGTACCGTCATCAACAATCCCCCACGGCACCCAGGCAGTGCCATTCCACGTGAGAACCCGCCGATCCGTGGCGGTCAATGCCAAAATCGCTGTACAATTCACCGTCGTGCTGCACAGTTGGTTCGCATTCCAAATCGCCGTCGTGTTGTTCGCCTTCACCTGTCCACCACCTGTGATGGACAGCGTCGTCCCGTCCACGTTGACCGCAAAGGTGGCGCTCCCTGTGTTGTTGAATGTCCCACCCGTCAGCCCAGACCCGGCCGTCACGCCAAACTGCAACGGCCCCTGGTACTGCCCCGTCACCAGGGCATTCCCCACCACATGCAGAGCCTGCGTCGGGGTGTTCGTCCCAATCCCCAGCCGGTTATTCGTGTTATCCCACCACAGGTTGTTGCTGCCACTGAGCGAGTTCGTCCCCGTCCAGAAAGCCACTTGGGTCGCGCTACCCGAACCCGTGACAATCCCTGGCAGCGACCGCACCCGAAGCTGCCCAGCCTCTCGGACGACAAAGTCATTCCCCGTTGTCGTTGTCGGCAAATTCGCTACCCCCACCGTTGCAGCGTGAATGGTTACTGCATCCGCCGCTGCATCTCCTAATGTCGTGTTCCCGTTGACGCCTAAGTTCCCTGTGATGGTTCCATTCCCCGTCACCGTTACGTTCCCTGTGATGCTCGCCCCGCCGCTGTTGACCGTCAACGTATTCCCAAATGTTCCCGTCCCGCTCACCGATAGGTTCCCTGTGATGCCCGCCCCGCCACTGCTGACCGTCAACGTATTCCCAAATGTCCCCGTCCCGCTCACCGATAGGTTCCCATTCGTGGACAGCGTGTTCCCCGCCCCAGGGTTGATGGCGATGGGGCCCGAACGGCTCAACGTCCCGGTCCCATTGTCATCCAAACTTCCATCGCCGACCGTGCTACTCGTCAACCATCGCACCAATCGGTTTGGCGTCCCCGTTCCGGTCACAATGTTGCTGACCGTCCGGACCCGGAGCTGTCCACCGACACGGATCACAAAGTCATCCCCGGTTCCCGCCAGCAAGTTCGCCGCATTCACCGTTGCAGCGGTAATCGTGACTATGTCCGTAGCCGCGTCGCCAAGTGTCGTATTGCCCCCGACGCTCAGGTCTCCGTTGACCGTTCCGTTCCCCGTTATGAGGGCATTCCCAGCTACGTGGAGCCGTTCCGTTGGAGTTGCAACCCCAATCCCCAGGTTCCCTGCTGGTGTCAGCCAAACCTGATTCGTGTTGTTCGTCTGCAGAATCAGGTTCGTGGAATTCGTCGTCCCCACCAGCATTGGACCTGGCCCCGTCACCGTCGTCTGGGCAGCGGCCACAGCAACGCTCAGAAGCATTCCCGCCGCTGCGTACCGTACTGTCTTCTGGTGTCGCATTGTACACCTGCTTGTTGTGAGACACTCACTCTACTCATTCCCCCACACCCCCTCCCCGCGAAGGGGGAGGGGGAAGAGGGGTAAGAGGCTTTATCGCACCAAGGTCATCTGCTTCGTTGCCACCGTGCGGCCGTCCAGCACCAGGCTGTACTCGTACACCCCAGCCCCCAACAGCCGCATCTCCAGCGTCACTTGCCCGTGCGCCCCACGCTCCGGCAGCTCCATCCGCCGCAGCTCCCGGCCCGTCCGATCCCGCACCACCAGTTCAGCCTGCCCAACGCCGGCAGGAATGTAGTACGGGATGGTTGTGGTGCCCTCGAACGGGTTCGGGATGTTCTGCCCTAACCACGCATCGTGGATCTGCACCCCACCGCCTGTCTCCCCGCCGCGGCTCCCACGCTCCCGCAGGAGCTGCTCTACGAGGCTCTCCAGGCGCTCCACACGGCGGCGTAGGTCCTCATTCTCCTGCTGCAGGCGGGCATTCACCTGCTGCTGCTCCTGCACGTGCTGCTTGAGCGCCTCCGTCAGCAGAGCCGTCAGGTGGGAGTACTCAAGCCCAAGCATCTCACCCGTCTCCCAGTGCCGGTCCACCACCTGCGGCACCACCGGGGCAACCTCCTCCATGATGAAGCCGATATCCTCTGTCCCGCCATACTCCGGCTTCCAGCGGAAGGCAACGCCGCGCAACCGCAGGACCTTCTCCAAGGCATTCTCAATCGGGCGGATCTCATCCTTCCAACGGATTGAGGAATACGTAGACCATCCATTCGCTCGTCCACGCCCAATCGCGTTGTTGGTGTTGTTCGGGAGGTCAATCCGAAACGCGCCTCCCCCACCCTGGAAATCCAACCGCGGTGGGTTCGCGCCTGTTCCAGGCACCAGGCGCATTCCCTCCACGTTGTTGGCAATGAAGACCACTGCATGGTTGGTCGTTGCACCCAGTGAACCATTTGCAGCTAATGCGTTCCCCCCAATTGCCCAGTCGCCCGTAGACCCACCAGCGGCCGCAATCCACTTGGTACCGTCCCACGTCAAGCTCTTCCCGGCATCGCCCATGCCCAATCCGGAGATAGTTGGGCAATCCAGGGGTGTCCCACAGAGCTTGTCCGCATTCCAGAGCGCCGACGTGTTGTCCACTGCCAGCTGATTGGAGGAGTTCAGGTACAGGGTTGTCGGATCAAAGTCCA
This sequence comes from Candidatus Kapaibacterium sp., assembly GCA_025055465.1. Lineage (GTDB taxonomy): Bacteria > Bacteroidota > Ignavibacteria > Kapaibacteriales > HRBIN21 > HRBIN21. Next base: position 640 of record JANWXA010000043.1, on the reverse strand, counting down.
AACCCAGCGGGTTCACGCCAGTCCCATCCCCTGTGATTGGCGCCTGCACTTGAGCAACCTGCATCCCCCAGTTGTCGCCAGCCAAGGTAGCCCACTGAGGAGGACTGCCCGGACCCTGAGAAGTCAAAACCTGCCCAGCGGTTCCAGCCCCATTACTAACAATGAAGGCGTTATTCTGCAAATACAGCTCATCCCCCACCGTCACGTCCCCGCCAGCCGTCACATTCCCCCCGACCGATCCATTGCCCGTCACCGACAAGTGTCCGTTCGTGGACAACGTGTTCCCTGCCCCAGGGTTGATGGCGATGTTCCCCGAACGACTCAGCGTCCCCGACCCATCGTCATCCAAACTCCCATTGCCGACCGTATTCGTCCCCGTCCACCGCACCAGCCGGTTCGTCGTCCCGCTTCCCGTCACAATGTTGCTGACCGTCCGGATCTGGAGGGTCCCGCCAACGCGGATCACAAAGTCATCTCCAGTCCCCGTCGGCAGGTTCGCCGCCGTCACCGTCCCTGCCGTGATGGTCACTGTGTTTGTCCCTGCAGCCCCCAGCGTTGTGTTCCCGTTGACGCTTAGGTTCCCCGCCACCGTCCCATTGCCCGTCACCGACAGGTTCCCCCCGACCGATCCATTGCCCGC
>JANWXA010000042.1 GCA_025055465.1 Candidatus Kapaibacterium sp. | reverse complement strand
CGTGGAAGTCTGGGATTGGAAGCTTGGCGGTGTGGCCTCGGCAGCAGAGTGCGCTGAACGAGCACGGTGGTACGAACCACAACTGCAGGTGTATGCCTACTTGGTGCTCCGCCGTTTCCCTGAGCAACCTTGCGTTCGGGCACGACTCCTTTTTGTTGAGGCTGCTCATTCTGGGGCCGCGGATACGGATTGGGTCTGGACCATCGTGTGGGACCGTGATCAGGTGATGGCATGGGAGGCTGAATTGCATAGGGTTGCTGAGCGCTTGTTCTTGCTTGGGCATGCAGACGAGAAGCAGTAATGGGTCCATGCCGCTTTGCTCTTTCCTGTTGGACCTTGCTCATGGGGGCTCTGGTCGGAGGGTGTGGGGAGACCCCGCTGGAGCCCACCGGTAACGGGATATTGCGCTTTCCGGGTTTCTGCTACACTGCGTTCCAGCACGACGCCTTCCGAGAGGGAGAGCGTCGGGGAGCGCTCCGCGAGCTGCAGCAGCAGACAGCGGCTCGCTGGGTAGCTCTCTGCGTCTTCGAGTATCAGAGCACCCCTATAAGCTCTGACATAGCTCCCAATACTGACGGACGCAACCCTGTAACGGGTGCCCCTGCCGCAACAACCTCTACGCTGGAAGACATCCGAACTGCAGTCGTAGAGGCCCACTCCATGGGGATGGGAGTTCTTCTGAAGCCGCATGTGGACGTTTATTCCGGGCAGTGGCGGGGCTTTATCCGGCCTGATGAAGCGTGGTTTCGGGCATACACAGCAATGATGCTGCGCTATGCCCGTTTAGCGGAAGAGCTGGGAGTGGAGATGCTCTGCATTGGGACCGAGTTAGTAACAGCAACGCAGTCGCAGTACACCCTTTTCTGGCGTTGCTTGATTGATACGCTCCGTCGGATCTACAGGGGTAAGCTTCTCTATGCTGCTAACTGGGAGGGCACTCCTGAGGTGCCTGGGGCTGAATTCCTCCGGGTCGGCTTCTGGGACAAACTGGACTACATTGGTGTCAATTTCTACCCTCCACTGACTCAGTCGCCGGACGACCCGCCCCCGTCGTTAGAGCAGTCCTTGCAGCATTGGCAGCTCTATCGGCAGCAACTGTCGACAGTGGCTGCGCGGATGGGTAAGTCAGTTGTCATCATGGAGGTTGGCTGCCAATCCGTTCGGGGAGCGCTGGCCGCACCATGGGATTACCACCGCGGGGCCACGTCAGGAGCGGTTCCGGATTATGCTGCCCAGAAACTCTACTACCAGGCTGTGTATCGGCTATTTGCGTCGGCACCGTGGTGTGTTGGCGTCTTCTGGTGGGTATGGGACAGTGTTCCGTCGCTTTATGAGGCAACGGATTACACCCCGCGTAACAAGCCTGCTGTGGCTGTAGTGCGTCAGTGGTACCGGAACGCTGGGGGTGTTGGTACCTCGGTAGTGTATGACGTGTTGAAAGGGGGAAGCGCGTTACTGCGGTTGCCCTCCCATAGAAAGATGGTTAGGCTGCAGCAGGAGCTCAGCGAGTTGTTCTGTAACGTCCTCGGGCGACGGGGCGGTGGGGAGGAGCAGAAGCCGACCTCCGTGGGGATTCTGTGCCAGCCATCGGGAGAGGACGTCGAGGTGTGCGACGTCGAGCCATGAGAGTTTGCGTGGCCTCTCTAAGCAATCTGTTAGGAACCTTCGTACCCCTGTTCGGTCAAAGGAAATAGAAACAAGATAGGCACCGCGGAAGCTGCCGCTGATGACACATGTCAATTCCCAGCGGTGTAGGGACGTTGGTATGCACAGTAGGAAGCTGCATGCCTGTAGACAGAGCGGGAGGCGACTTTTTGCCCACCGATGGAGGAAGCGCCATAGGGGGCGGAGAGCTGCTGCCTGTTCGAAGGCCCATCGCTCGGCGTACTGCTTTATGGTCTCAAAAAGTGCCTGCGTCCAGCGGTGGACATTATAGGTTGCATCCTGGAGGAGGTAGAGCGCTTGCTGGCGATAGTCCAGCGCTGGGGTAGTACCATTGCAGGGTGCGGAACAGGTGGCAAGTGCTGCATAGAGGCAGGCTGGCTCAGCGGGTGCATTGCGCAATTCCCCTGTACAGGGGCGGAGTCGGTACCAGCGTTGGAGGAGTTGTTGTAGATGAGCTGCCAGCACATGGCTGGGTAGTGGTCCCAGCCATTCGTTTCCACCATCGGGGAGCTCCGTTGTGAGGCACAAGCGAGGAAAAGGCTCCGAGAGGGTCAGCCGCACGAAGGCATAGGTTTCTAACTCCCTGCCGACGGTGTTTGCCAGGGGCTGTCCCTGCCAGATGAGCTCCACTTCCCGCAGCAGGGCAGAGAGCTCTGTGGGAGTCTCTTCCCAGAGGACGTTCCAGATGCGGTGCTTCGGAAGGCGGAAGCAGAGCGGGGTGTCGCCGGAAAAATGCGAACGGACGCGGTTTCCGAGGTTCCGTGCTTTGCCAACGTAGAGGAGCCGACCTCTTCGGTCATAGAAGCTGTAGACACCAGGGTTTGAGGGAAGCATCTGCAAGCGGTGGAGGAGCCGCTTTGGCAGTGTTTCTCTAAGACGGCGGAATGGAGCGTACTGCAACCGCAGGAGGTCCAATGGGGTATCTATCCCGCGATCTATCGCGTACTGAAGAAGATGGCGCAGGATGTGAACGGTTGCCTGAGCGTCGGGCTCCGCACGGTGCCGCCCAGACACAGGGATATCGAAGTAGGCAATCAAACCGTCCAGGCCCTTACGGCGCACGGTCGAGGGTAGCAGCCGGCGAGCCAGGCGGTACGTACACAGGCGGGGGACTGCCTCAGTTCCACTGTAGCCAAGGCGGCGGAAAGTATTCAGCAAGAACTTCCAGTCGAAGGCAGCGTTGTGGGCTACGAAAACAGCGTCTGGCAGTGTAAGTAGATGGGCAACTCGGCTGAAGACCTCAGTTTCCTCCGGTGCACTCACGAGCATGCTGTTTGTGATACCCGTCAGCTCCGTGATGCTACGTGGAATGGGTTGATGAGGATTGACCAAGGAGACAAAGCGCTCTGTGACGGCACCGTCTTCCACGACTAAGCAAGCGATTTCTATGATGCGGTGTCGGGTGGGGTCTGAGCCTGTTGTTTCAACGTCAACTACGATGTAGCGGGCATCCCAGAGGGTCGAGGTTATCATCAGTAGTTCCCCTTCGGTGCTGACTCGCCTCCAATGGCGTCAGCAGCCCACAAGAGCTTGCGGCGCAGAAGATCAAAGTAAGAGCTCTGGGCGTGTTTGACCAGCTTGAGGACATGTGGGGACAGGCGCACCGTTACGGTCTCGCCCATAGAAAGCGGCTCTTGTCGCTGTCCGTCGGGGACAAGGACGGCGCCGTCATCGGAGAGCACCTCGATACGGATAAGGCAATCGTCCGGGATGACCAGCGCACGCAGTGTGAGCATGTGGGGGCAAATGGGTGTCAAGCACACTACGCGGGCGTTCGGTGCTATGATAGGACCACCACAGGAAAGTGAGTACGCCGTAGAGCCTGTTGGTGTTGTTATAATGAGGCCGTCGGCGCGGTAGTCGGCAATATGGTGTTCATTTATGTACGCCCGGAGCCGGGTCATCCGTGGAGAAGCATGCTTTTCCACCACGATGTCGTTAAGGGCGTAGTAGTGCGTTTGCCGTACTTCTGCTTCCAGCACCGTGCGGTCTACAATCCGGTAATTGCCCTGGAGTAGAGCCTGCAAGGCGCTATCTAATTCGTGTACACCAAACTCTGCCAGGAAACCCAGTTTCCCGACGTTGACGCCCATGAGGGGGACGCCGCTCAGAAGGAAGCGCTGAGCTGCTGACAGCATCGTACCGTCCCCACCGAAGGTCACAATGATGTCAGAGGTATCCCCTAAGTGTCCTACGGGATGGACCAGTATTCGGGCTCCTACCTCGCGAGGGAAACGAGCGGCGATCTCGGGGGAACTGCACACCTCGGCGCCCAGTTCGAGGAGACGTCGAGCGCTATATTCGGCCCAGTGCATAGCATCGTGGTTCTGCAAGTTCGCGAAGAGCCCGATTCGCTGCTTCATGGCTGTTCGGGCGGCGTCTTTGGGACTTTTTCAGCATAGAATGGGTGGAGTTCGTGAAGGGTTGCGTTTTGCAGGCTACTCTTGGGAGCGCTGAGAAGTCCATAAGCCCGCCTCAGCGGAGCGGCCACGCCAATGGTGAAGCAAACATGGCCGAAACCGTGGTTGAGTGTCCCTGACAGAGTATCTTCCAAGACCCCTGGCACAATTAGCCCTTCCCGTCGGAATACGTGCATCAGAGAGGGGGGTACAAGCTCCATATGGGAGTTCAGGGCAGGACGACGACGGAGTGTTGTTGCACGGAAGGGCCGCAGAGGAGGCGCAACCAGTATACACCGGGGGCTGATGCTGGGAGGCTGAGTTGCAGACGGTGCCAGGTTCCGTCAGCGTGTCCACGCCAGAGCGGCTGGGACTGTCCCACAGTATTGACCAGCACAACTTGTGCCGGTACCCCTGTTGGAGGCAACCAGAATTCTACAAGTGTGCCGCTCTGCACCGGCTGGGGGGCAGGGGGGAGGAGAACAGGGTGTACAGTCGCTGGTGGGGTCTCGGTAATGCTAGTTGTGTCCTCCGGTGCTCGCCATGCCTGTTCTATTACGAACCACGGTGTTTGCTGTAAAGGATGGGTTTGGTCTATTGTTAGACTGAGTCGTCCATTGGGTAGTCGAACGGGCTCAAAGGGTCCGAAAGCAAGCCGAGCGGTAGAATCCAGTCCATAAACGCGGACAGTATCGGCATCGCTAAGCCAAGATAGACGCACACGCATCCCCTCCATTAGGACTGGCTCTTTTCCCCACCCCTGCCAGATAGAGATGTTCCCTTCCCAGACGGTGCTGTCGTTACATGCCCGACTACTGAGGGTCAACAGGGACCAGCGGGCCTTACTCAATTCTGCTGTGTCCAGCGAGAGCCAGCTCACGCTCCCGAATTGCCCTCTGTCCAATCGTTCCAGTCGGACGTCTTGAAAGGCCAAGATGCCCTGCAAGCGTCCCGTTGCCGCAATGTAACGGGGGGTAGTGATGGTAAAGAGCGTATCACGGGCATTCCAGAGCAGCTCTTCGGTGTCTGAAAGTAGGTTGCCGATATCTACCGGGGATTGGACCAGCTCGGGGATTTGGCGGTGTGGGAGCATTGTCTGCCGGGATGCCGTGAAGCTGTCCAAGGCGACGCGACGGAAGAGCATAATGCGATGGTCGGTACTGTACTGGAGCCAGAAGCTGCTCTGCTGCCATTGCGGATGCAGCAGAGCGTGGCGGGTTTGTTGGAGCCAAATTGTTTCCTGGGCGGGCGAAATCACTCCTGAGCGGTAAGCAGCAGCGGCAGCAGGGAGCAGGCTCAGCACCGCACTGTTAGCCCACAGCTCGTAGTGTTTGTTAGGCCCGATAAAGGGGAGACTATAGGTTTCACGGGCATCGGCGAGGTAGTGGAAAAACACAGCATCCCAGCCCTGGTAGGCCGCGTATGCTGGGACAAGGATCGGCATTTCGCCCATGTGGGCCGAGGGGAAGGGCATAAGGTAGAAGGCTATCGTTGGCTTGCCGCGGACGGCGGCATGCGCCAGCTCGGGTAGGTTGCCGGCGGAAGCGTGTCCCAGCATTGGGGTATTGGCAATGAACCAGCTCCCTTGGGGCTGGGAGCGGTTGCGACGGTAGTCCCAGCCGGTGAGTTCTGCTGTGGCGTCCATCCGCTGCATGCTCCAGAGGTCGTTCAGCATACTGAGGAGTGTCCCACCGACCACGATGCCCCTGTAGCCCAATGTATCGCGCAGGAATCGGTACATGGACTCGTAGTACGAGCGCTGAAGCTCGGTGTAGAATTCCACGTTGTCCCGCATGCGAGGTAGTGGTGTCGAGACTAAATCAGCGTAACGTGCGCGCTCGACGGAGAAGTTCAGTAAAGACTCGCCGCTCTGTAGAGGGGCTTCGTTGAGCATGCGAAGTTGGACAGCGTCCAAAAAAACGTCGCCCGTGTCTTGGCCGAAATAGAAGAGCAGGCGGGCTCCAGGAGCGGAATCGGTTGCACGGAACCGAAAGCGGTATTCCACCCAGGTCGCTGTCAGCGCCGTGTCTACGTAGAGCCCCAGACCTTGGTAGGGGAATTCACCGTTGTATATGAGGAATCGGAATCGTCGGTTTGCATGGGAGGCACGGGCCCAGAAGCGGAGTTCATAGAGTCTTCCCTGAGCGGTCTGAGTACCGGTGTAGAGGTAGACAGCGCTGGGAGAACCATTAGTTTGGGCAATCCGAATTTGCCCAGCGTAGCGTCCTTCGCGCTTGTCCAGCTCTGCAAAGCGGAAGACTGCCTGCGCCACGCCAGTGTTCGCGTTGAAGACCCATGCGGGGTTAAACTCGTCCTCGAATCCCCCGTCTCGGATGAAGTTCTGGGTATCTGCTGCTGGGGTGAACCAGGCACTACGCAACCCCGCATCGCTTCCGTACTTGCGGAGGAGGAAGCGATTGAATAACGTATCCAACTGGCGGCTGTGATAGTGTGACAGCATTCCGCCTGGGTAGTGGAGCCGATTGATGAGCCAGTAGTAAGGGAGGGAATTTTCTTCGCTTAGCTCAACCCAGGCGATGGTGGGATCTGCTTTGTACGCGCGCCCCGTGTACGGATTGACATGCTCCATCAGCATGCGCACAATCTGGCGATGCCGTTGCTGAAAAGCGGGATCGGTGTACAGCAGTACCTTCCCACCGCTGGGGACTGAGTCCCAGCGGGCAACGCCATCGTCGCGCCGTGGGGTCCAGCGGGAGTGCAGCGCTAAGTAAACTCGGATACCGTGCCGTTTGAGCTGGTAGAGGAACCAATCCAGTCGCTGTATCTGGTTGGGATCCAGCTCTGTGGACGAGGTTCCGCTTCGAAGGATACTGGCAGGGTTCCAGTTGGAAATGTCAATCCCGCGGATGGCGACAGCGTTGAAGCCCAGAGCATGCAGTCGCGCTGCAGCGCGAACAGCGGTGAGGCTGTCGGGGAAACAAGCTGTAAAGTATAGGACAGCGCCAATGAAGCGCTGCGGGACGCCTCGAGAGTCTGTGAGATCCCCATCCCGAATTTGAAGCCAGTTTGTGTCCGTCACTGCGGGAAATAGTGAGGGGCGCAGCCATTGGGTTTCTATAGGTCCCCACAGTGCTGGCTGGAAGGGGTATGGATTCAGGAGAGGTTGGGCAGACAGAAGTGTGGGCAGCGTGAGGAGAGCACAGTAAGTATGCCTCATCCAATGAGGGCAGGACATTGGTCAAACACGTTTTCAAAATTACACCTTTGATGAGAAAGAGAAGTCGGTGGGTTCTTGATCTACTGGAAAAGTTCCAACTTTGTGGGGGTGTACAGTGCCATTTTTTGCGGGCATGTATGGCTGCGGAAGCGGAGCAGTTACAGTGGGGCGTACCGTGGGGGCGGATGCGCTGGTGGGTGGGGATGTTCGTTGGGCTCGCGGGCTGTGCAGGGATACTGTTGTTGCCGCCGCTGGGGATTGTCGAGGAACACGTAGTGGCGTTGGGAGTCCGCGCGGAGCATGTCTCATCCGTTGTTCTCAGTGTTCAGCGTGTGCTTGCTCTCCTGTGGTGGATGCTCTGGTGGTGGGTCGGTGAGGTGGTGCCGCTTCCCGTTACGGCCCTGCTGCCGGCTCTTGTGGGGCCTTTTCTGGGACTGGTTAGCCCAAGGGACGGGCAAGTCGAACCGCTTCCTTTGCGGACTTTCATGCAGGGGTATGCAGACCCGATTGTCTTCCTGTTCCTGGGTACCTTCGTGCTGGCGGAGGGGCTTCGGGAGTACGGGGTGGATCGTCGCTGGGCGCTGCGGCTATTGAGGCACCCGTGGGTTATGCGCTCCCCGCGCCGGTTGCTGTTCGCTGTCATGCTGGGGAGCGCAGCGGTCTCCATGTGGATGAACAACACCGCTACGGCAGCCCTGTTCATGCCGATAGCTGTCGGGATTATGCTTCACCTACAGCCAAGGCAGGGACGGGACGCTGCAGAGCTTGGGGCGACACTGGTGCTCGGCGTGGCCTGGGCTGCATCCATTGGGGGGATGATGACTATCGTGGGAACAGCACCCAACGGGATTGCTGTTGGGATCCTCCGACAGTACGGCATAGAGGTAGGGTTCCTAGAATGGATACGTTACGGTCTGCCGGCAGGCTCTATCCTCCTCTTGCTGGCCTGGGTAGTGCTTTCAGCCTCTATGCATCCCTCTCAGGGGTCGTTACGGAATGCTTGGGAATATCTTGAGCAAGACATAGAAGACGCAGCTCCGATGGGGAAAGGGGCTCGTCGAGTGTTGGCAGTCTTTGCATCGGTCGTTGTGCTATGGTTGTGCGTCCCGCTGCTGAGCGGCTGGCTTCCAGGATTGAGAGCTGTAGACACCTGGAGCATAGCACTGCTTGGCGCGGCAGCCCTATTCCTTCTTCCCTCGGGTGAGCGCCGAGGAAGCCTTCTGCAATGGGACGCAGCGCAGCGGATTGACTGGGGGACTCTGCTCCTCTTCGGTGGTGGGTTAAGCCTTTCGGGACTGCTGGTCACAACGGGAGCTGCCACCGTGCTCACACATCTCCTGGTACGGGCCCTTTCGGGGGTCCCACCGGTTGTCGTTCTGGGGCTTCTGCTGCTGGCAGCAAATCTTGCCACTGAGCTAATGTCCAACACGGCGTTGGCAGCACTCTTGCTGCCGCTGGTGGTTCCTCTGCTTGGTGCTCTGGGTGTACCCGTAGAGCCGGCAACTGTGGTATTGGCGATGGTCACCTCTTGTGCCTTTATGTTGCCGGTTGCTACGCCACCCAACGCGATTGCATACGCTACGCAATTAGTCCCGCTTCCGCAGATGGTACGCCGAGGGATTGCGATGAACATTATCTCGACGCTCGTTCTTGCGGTCCTGGCATGGCTACTGTAGGAGGGATCCGGTCCACCTCAGACGTAGGTGGGTCCATCGTGCTGCTGGGATTTCATAGCCGTGAGGACTTACCGAGGCTGGGCATGGGTGAGGGTGGTGAGCAGCTCTGCCAGTCGTTGGGCGGCAGTTCTGCGCTCGTACTGGCAGATCGCATCCCAGCGGGGCGTGAAAGCAGGGGGACCGTTGTGCTTCCATGTCAGGTAGACCCGCTCCACAATGTCAGCGCAGCGCTCCGGCTCATGCCGGTCAGCAACGGCTCCGGAATTGGTTTCTTGAAGCAGGCGTTCTGCGGCGCTGCCGTGTGGAGCAATTGCCAGGATGGGCTTCCCTGACCCAAGGTACTCGAAAACCTTCCCTGGAACGATGGCGTCGCTGTCCACGGCCTCGTCAACTACCAGTAGCAGTAGGTCGGAGCTGACAACATACTGCAAGCTCTCTCGGTGGGCAACGTAGGGGACGAGCTCTACGGAAGCGGAAAAGGGGGATTGGCGGAGGGTATCCAGGACTTCCTCCCCACAGCGGCCAACGATCTGGAGGCGGACATCTTCGGGAGAGAGTATGCCGCGCTGGGAGAGAAGCTCCAGTGCTCGTAGGAGTGTCCTGGGGTTGCGGCGCCCGTAGAGGGAGCCGGTGTAGGTGATGGTGAATCGGCTGTTGCGCTCCTGCGGTGGTGGGGGGTAGTCGGCGGGATCAAAGCCATTCGGGATGTGGATGAACTTCTCTCGGGGCAGGTGGGGATACTTCCGGAGCGCATCCTCGGCGATTCCCTCCCAGGCGCATTCCACGAGGTCGGCCTCGGTGAAGACACTCAGCTCAAGGTGTCGGTCAATCCGGGCAGGAAGCCACCATCGGCGCGGAGTTGTCAAGAAGCCTGTCCACGGGTCACGGAAGCCGGCTACCCACGGGAGGCCCCTCCAGCGTTTGAGCTGGCGGGCAATCAAGGAGCACGTGTACGGGGGTGATGAGCTGTAGAGGGCACGGATTCCGAACTGGCGGATCAAGCGCTTGCCAGTGGGGACAGCCGTCAAGAGCCAGCCGACGCGAGCATCCGGGATGAAGAAAGTTGCCCGAATCCATTCGGAGAGCTGCTCGGCCAGCTTGGTGTCCCGTTTGGAGGTAGTGAGGACGTGGATGTCTATGGGGGTTCGCCGACGAGTTAGGCGGCGGTAGATGCTGTAAGGCTCCAGGATTCGTGTGCGTTCCACGTGGAGACCTGGAGGGACCTCCTCCAGAAGGCTGGGGTCGCGGGCAGGGAATTCACCATCATGGACAGTTAGGACTATAGGCTCCCACCCGAACTCCGGGAGGTACTTGACGTGCTTGAGGACGCGTTGGACGCCTGGGCCGCCAGAAGGCGGGAAGTAGTAGGCGATTACTAAGACCCGGTGCCGCTCCATCGCAGCAGGTAGCCAGCCTCCATACAGATGTATTGAGCCAGGCTCGGGATGCGACGGGCCAGTGGTGTAATCCGAGGTGTGGGCAACGAGCAGCCCAATCGGTACCGAAAGACTGGCCGCAGTAGGTAGTGTTCTTCAGCAACGATCTGATAGCCAGCACTTTTGGCAATCCGCGGCATTGCAGGCAGCGAGAGCCGGATGCGGCGGAGACGGCGTACCTCGCTTCGGTCAGGCTCCTGTCCGGAGGCAATCAGGCGCTCAAAGAGACTGTCGGGCAGTAGGTGGATGTACGGCAGTTTGCCCCAGAGGGTCCTCAGTAAGTGTTGGTGCCCGCCGTATGGGGAGGGATAGGGCGGGAAGGTGATGAAGACGAAGCCGCCAGCTCGGAGGAGGATACGGAGGCGGCGAAGCGCTTCTGTGGGGTTCTCCAAGTGCTCTAAGACGTCTCGGAGGAGGACAAGCTCGTACTGGCCCTGCCACCGTTCAGGGATGGGGTCATGCAAGATATCATGCAGGCTCAGCTCCAGTTCTATGCCGGCTCGGTCAGCGATGAGGTGGGCAGTGTGGAGACGAGAGGCAGCAATGTCCGTACCCAAGGCTGCCTTAGCCCCTGCGAGTGCAAATGCCATGAGGATTCCCGCTTCGGCACAACCAATCTCAGCGACGGTAGCTCCGGGCTTGAAGGCACCCCATGCGCGGAGCTGTGGGAGCAGTACTTCGTACCCCAACCGGAATTGGTATGCCCAGCAGTACTTGCTGGCAGCTCCGATATCGCTGGCTTGTTGGACTATCTCGCGGAGGTGCTCCGCGGACGTCATGACTGTCTGCGGGGCTTCGTTGTTCGCACCGGTCGTGCGGCACTCTGCTCGGGAGATGCTGAAGAGGGTGCCAGGAAGGACGTCCACCGGTACTCGCTTGGAAGTTGCCGTCCCTGCAGTGCTAATTCGACGAGAAATTCAGCGGTGTTCTGGACGATCCATGCGAAGTTCTCTTCCTGTACCGAGTACCGCTCTGCGTCAGGAGCGGGGTTGAGGAAGTCAATGGCGTACGGCGTTCCGTTGCGGACAGCAAACTCGACCGTGTTGATGTCGTAGCCCAAAGCCGTGCACAGCCGAAGTGCCAGCTCTCGAAGTTCTGCTTCCCGTTCTGGCGATGGCTGGTAGGGAGCCGAGTAGCGGAGATGATAGGGATGGTGCGGCGCGTATGGGATGACGCGTACGCGGTTGCCGATGACAAAACACCGATAGTACTCCTCGTAGTCGATTGCCTCCTGGAGCACCATAACGGTATCACCTGTTTGGTCGTAGGCAGCAAAGAACTCCTGTGGGTCGTGTACCTTATAGACTTGCCGCCAGCCTC
>JANWXA010000041.1 GCA_025055465.1 Candidatus Kapaibacterium sp. | reverse complement strand
AAAGAGAAGGTAGGGGCAGACGGAAGTATCAACGATCCGGTCGGGAAGGAGCTGCTGACACAGCTATTACAGGCACTTCGGCAACGGATCTTAGAGCGGCGCTTGCTCGCTCAGGCACCGCATGCAGGCTGAGTCTCTTCTTGGGCATGCTGCCGAGCTTCTCCGGCAGATGCTGCGTTCGGCGCAACCGCCGGACAGCGTGGCTCAGATCTACTTTCGCCAGCGCTCGTATGTGGGGAGCAAGGAGCGGCGGTTCTTAGCTGAGGTCGGTTTTGCAGCCCTGCGGTGCTATGGTACGCTGCAATGGTGCTTGCGTCGGGTGCCACCTTTCGTTACTGCTGCTCCGCCTGAATGGCTCGCAGTGATTGCCATGGGCTATTTGAGCCCGCGTTTAGGTCATCCCCAGTTGACAGCCGCTTTCACCTCAGCGGTGCGGCCTCCGCTGGGTTTTGATCGGGAAGAATGTTGGGAGAACGCCCTGCTCCAGGCGGGATGGGGTGGAGGTGCACGCCCGTGGTTAGAAGGGCTGTGGAGGGCTCTCTGCGAGGTGGAGCGGGAAGCACGGCGCTTGGTGACTCAGCCGCTGGAGCGCTGGACACCAGAGGAGTGGGAGGGCTTCGCGGCCTGCTGCTCCTTGCCGGTATGGATCGCGCGTCGTTGGTTAGACAATCCTTGGTACCGGCCGACACCAGCTCAAATCTTGCAGTTGTGCCGAGCGTTGTGTGCGCCAGCTGCCCCGTGTTTGCGGGTCAACACATTGCGGGCGTCCCGGGACTCTGTCCTCCAGGCGCTCCGGCAACAGGGGGTGGAAGCGCTGCCAACAGTCTTTTCGCCTGTTGGCATTCGGTTAGGGGAACGCGTAGCGCTTCAGGAGTCCAAGCTGTACCGTGACGGGATAGTGGAAATTCAGGAGGAGGGCAGTCAGTTAGTGGGATACGCTGTGGCCCCCTGTCCCGGATGGCGTTTGTGGGATGCCTGTGCTGGTGCTGGAGGGAAGACCTTGCATTTGGCAGTGTTACAGGAGGATTGTGGCGAAATCTGGGCTACAGATGTGGAGTTAGCGCGTCTGAGGGCGTTGCGACAACGCCTTCGCCGTGCTTGTATCGGCTCCGTTCAAGTTGTCCACTTACGTCATGGGGTGCTTCCAAGGCATTTTCCGCGGTCCTTCGATGCCCTTTTACTTGATGCCCCCTGTTCTGGGCTTGGGACCGTACGCCGGACGCCGACACTAAAATGGCGGCTGACGCCAGAAGCATTGCGGCGGCATTGTCAGCGGCAGTTTCGGCTGCTGGAGCTCTACTCTCCACTGGTGCGTCCGGGGGGCGTGCTTGTTTACGCGACATGCTCACTCATGCCTGAAGAGAACTTCGGGATAGCGTCCCAATTTGCAAAAGCCCATCCGGAATGGGAGCTGGAGCCGATCGAACCTACCCTCCGCTCCGCGGGGATTCTGCTACCAAATTCCTTTCTGGAAAGCCCTTACTGTCTCCTGGTACCATCGGTCCACGGCACGGATGGTTTCTTTATTGCCCGCTTTCGGCGGCGCTTCAGATAGGCTATGCGACTCTGGGAGTGTGCACGACTGGCAGTATGTCGTGGAGTTTCTGAGCGATGTGTACGCATGATCCAGTAACTGGAATAGCTACGGAGACCTCTGAGCGTGGCATTGCTCCGATTTCAAAGGTAGTCCATTTCGGACTGCAGGTGCTTGCTGTCATAGATAAAGAATTCCGCAGCGAATTTCGCCAGCGCGTCGGTCTAGGCGTGCTGCTGCTTTCCATTACCGTGGTTGTAGCCGTTCTTGCTTTCGCTCTTCAGTCAGTGCCTCTTTCAGCGGAGCTGTTCGCAGCTCTTCTGTGGACTGTTTTCTTTTTCAGTCTGAGCCCCGCGCTGGGACGCAGTTTCGTAATGGAAGAGGAGCGAGGCACGCGCCTTTTACTTTTTTCATTGACTCACCCCTCAGCGATTTACTGGGGAAAACTCAGCGCAAACTTCATTGTGGGCAGCGCCAGTAATGCGGTTGCTTTGCTTGTACTGGTTGGACTTCTCCAGGTACCGCCCGTCGCAAATCCAATAGGCCTACTGCTCCTGCTGTTCCTGGCTGCTGCTGGATTTGCTGCAGCCCTGACGCTTCTGTCTGCCCTGATTGCCGGGGCTCAGCATCGCGGGACGCTTGTGTTTATCCTAAGTTTGCCGGTTATTGTCCCGCTTGTCTTCCTCGGTGTCAGAGCTACGATTGTGCTGCTACAGCAACCGGGATGGGAGCAGCTCATCCCCTTGTTCCATCTTCTGCTTGCCTATAGTGGTATCTTAGCAATCTTGGGCTTCTGGCTCTTTGAGTGGGTGTGGCGCGAATAGGGCTGGTTATCGTAACCACCCGGTAGTTCTAAGACTCTACCACTCGGGCGTTCGGCATGGGCCCGTAAAGAGCTCAGAGAGAGGCTTCCAGCGAATAGAGTAGCGCGGGCTATCTCATGATTACAATGGGCTCGACTGCAGTGAGGGTGCCGGCTTGCATGCGTAGGAAGTAAAGTCCTGCTGCGATTTGGGGAAGGCGAAGGACATGGGTTCCTGGATTTTGAACCTCGTAGCGGGCTACTATCTGTCCATGGTGGGTCATCACCTCTGCGCGTAGTGGTGCTGCGGCGGGATTCGAGATGTGAAGTTCGTCGTTGTGGACCCGAACTAATCCCCAACTGGACTTGGACAGAAGCTCTGCCGTGCTGCTGCCTTCCTTGGTGTCCAACAGGAATGCTTCTACGAGCCCTGTTGCGGCATTGTATCCCCAGCCAGCGATATAGCGTCCGTCCGGTGTCAGGGCTCGTGCTTCAAAGAACTCGGAGCCATCGGTGAGTAAGTGTGCATAGGAGGCGTTG
This sequence comes from Candidatus Kapaibacterium sp., assembly GCA_025055465.1. Classification (GTDB taxonomy): domain Bacteria; phylum Bacteroidota; class Ignavibacteria; order Kapaibacteriales; family HRBIN21; genus HRBIN21. The sequence goes on along the minus strand of JANWXA010000041.1, from coordinate 8,883 downwards.
AGATTTTCCAGTCCCCGAGAGATTGACCATCGGAAGGCGTGGCGTCTGCCTGCTGTGGGGATGTCGGACCAGCCGACGACAATGGAGCCATCGGCAGAAGCAGCCAACGCTTTACTCTGTGCTCCACCTAATGTCCCCAAGTCTCTCATTCCCTCCAGAGCTGTCCAGCGGAAAGCTCCCATAGAACCGTCGGGGTGCTCAGCCCATCCGACCACAACTTCACCATCGGCGGAAACGCCGAACGCCTCTGCCCATGTTCCGCCCAGCGTCCCTAAATCTTCTACTTGCCCAGTAACTCGCCACCGGAATGCTCGCCATTCTCCGACCTCACTATGCGCTTTCCCCACGACCACACTACCATTAGCGGAGACAGCATAAGCATGGCTTTCGGCCCCGCCGAAAGTCCCCAGGTCGTGGATCCCAGTGGTTTGTGTCCACCGAAACGCCCGCCAGAGGCCGCTGCTGTTCGTTGCCGCCCCAACGACGACGGCACCATTCGCTGACGCGGCCGTGGCAAAGCTGTTAGCCCCACCAAGAGTCCCCAGGTTGTAAAGCCTTCCCTCATTCAGTCGAAAAGCCTGTGCGAAGCCGTTTTCGTCCACCGCTGCTCCGACAATCACCTTCCCGTCTGCCGAAATTCCGCGGGCAGTGCTCTCCCCCATTGTCTGGAGTTCGTGGATGAGTTGGGGCCCCCTATCGGCGCTCCAAAGGAACGCACGGCGTTTTCCACCTCCGTCCACTATGCGCCCTACGAGGATGCTTCCGTCAGCACTTAGACCCAGAGCCTTGCTTTCTACACCGCCCATCGTTCCCAGCCACACCAATGGCTGTGCTGAGGCCGCAAGGGTGGATACCACCGCGAAGACAATGGCGAACACAACCTTCATAGCAACACCCTTTGCTGGTTGGACATGCTGATAACACTGTCTCCCGTGCTGATACGTATCGTTACTGTTTCCGATTATGGAAGGATAAAAAGTTGCCACCGATGTGCGCAGCACGGTATTCTACATGTTTCGCCGGTATTGCCCACCAACTTCGTAGAGGGCGTGAGTCAGTTGCCCCAGGGAGCAGACTTTAACCGCCTCCATGAGCTCTTCAAAAACGTTCTCCCCGCGAATAGCTGCCTGTCTGACGCGCTCTAATGCAGCGGGGGCGCGCTCAGCATTTCGCTGCCAAAAGGCACGAAGGTTTGCAATCTGCTGCTCTTTCTCCTCCTGCGTAGAGCGAACCACTTTCTCAGGGACAATCGTAGGCGAACCATGCTTATCCAGGAACGTATTTACCCCAATGATGGGCAGCTCGCCTGAGTGCTTGAGTTGCTCATAGTGCAGCGACTCCTCTTGTATCTTCGCTCGTTGGTACATGAGCTCCATTGCCCCCAGGACGCCTCCCCGTTCATTGAGGCGGCGGAATTCCTCCAGTACGGCCTGCTCGACCGCGTCTGTAAGCTGCTCTATGAAGAAAGAGCCTTGCCATGGGTTCTCATTCTTGGTCAGTCCCAGCTCCTTGTTGATAATGAGCTGGATGGCAACTGCTCGGCGTACCGATTCCTCCGTCGGCGTTGTGATGGCTTCATCGTAAGCGTTCGTATGGAGGGAGTTGCAGTTGTCCGCAATTGCGTAGAGTGCTTGCAATGTTGTACGGATATCGTTGAAGGCAATCTCCTGAGCATGGAGCGAGCGACCGGAGGTTTGGATGTGGTACTTGAGCATCTGTGAACGCTCGTTGCCCCCATACTTATAGCGAATGACCTTTGCCCAGATCCGTCGGGCAACCCGTCCAATAACAGTATACTCAGGATCCATCCCGTTGCTGAAGAAGAACGACAGATTCGGGGCGAACTCATCAATGTGCATTCCTCGGCTGAGGAAGTACTCCGCGTAGGTAAAGGCATTTGCCAACGTGAGAGCCAATTGCGTGATCGGATTTGCTCCTGCCTCGGCAATGTGGTAACCGGAGATGGAGACCGAGTAGAAGTTGCGGATCCGTTTGCGCACAAAGTATTCCTGCACATCGCCCATGAGTCGGAGGGCGAACTCGGTGGAGAAAATGCAGGTGTTCTGCGCTTGGTCTTCCTTGAGGATGTCTGCCTGCACAGTGCCGCGGACGACGCGCAAGGTCTCTGCCTTGATGTTCTCGTAGACCTCTCGCGGCAGGACCTCATCGCCGCTGACACCCAGCAGTAAGAGCCCCAACCCATTGTGCCCTTCAGGTAGCTCGCCTTGGTAGACCGGGCGAGGGAGCCCCTTGGTAGCGTACATCTCTTCAATCCGGCGCTCCACCTCTTCCCGCAGGCCTTCCTGTAGGATGTGCTTCTCGCATTGCTGGTCAATAGCAGCGTTGAAGAACATCGCCAGAATCATCGGCGCCGGGCCGTTGATGGTCATGGAAACAGAGGTGTTGGGCGCACAGAGGTCGAAGCCGGAGTACAGTTTCTTTGCATCGTCTACGGTAGCGATGCTGACCCCTGAGTTGCCTACCTTGCCGTAGATGTCAGGACGGTGGTCGGGGTCCTCACCGTAGAGCGTAACGGAGTCAAAGGCCGTGCTCAGTCGCGCTGCTGGCATACCGTGACTCAGGTAGTGGAAGCGCCTATTTGTCCGCTCTGGAGTTCCTTCACCGGCGAACATTCGGGTAGGGTCCTCGGATTGCCGCTTGAAGGGATAGACCCCCGCTGTATAGGGAAATTCACCGGGGAAATTCTCCTGCAGCGCCCAGCGGAGGATGTCCCCCCAGTCACGGTACCGTGGTGAGGCAATCTTGGGAATTTTCAGGTGGCTAAGGCTCTCCGTGAAGTTCGGCACGCGGATTTCGCTTCCACGCACCATATAGGAAAACTCTGGCTGGCGATACCGTTGCAACTTTTCCTCCCACGTCTGCAAGATGTGACGGCATTGGGGATCTAATTGTTCCCAGAGCTCGGCAAATTCGCGCTCCAATTCGCCCGTTTCATGGCCCTTCTGCCGTGCGTGTTCAAGGGCACCGTGGAGCTGGTACAGGCGTGAGGCCAGAGTAGCTTGTTCCTCCACAAAGCGGTTGTACTGCTCCACCGTTTCTGCAATCTCGCCTAAGTATCCCCGGCGATTTGGGGGGATAATCTCAATCTTGCGCGTTAGTTCGTAGCGTAAGTCCAGATGTGGCCTCCAATCAAGCTTTACTTTCTCAGCAATCGTGCGGATAAGCAGTGCATAGAGGGCATTGACACCGGGGTCGTTGAACTGTGAGGCAATGGTGCCTACTACGGGCATGTTCTCTAATGGCTGTCCCCAAAGTCCATGACTCCGCTGGTACTGCTTGCGGACATCGCGGAGAGCATCTTGAGCTCCGAAGCGGTCAAACTTGTTGATGGCGATCAAGTCGGCGTAATCAATCATGTCAATTTTCTCCAACTGGCTCGGGGCGCCATAGTCGGGCGTCATGACATAGAGCGTTACGTCTGCAATGTCTACCACGCTGGTGTCGCTTTGTCCGATACCAGCGGTTTCCACGATGACCAGATCAACCCCTGCTGCCTTGACGATGTCAATGGCGGCCCGCACGTTACGGTTAAGTGCGACGTTCGCCTCCCGCGTTGCGAAGGAGCGCATGTATATGCGTGGATGGGTTGCCATGTTGATGCGGATTCGATCTCCCAGCAACGCCCCACCGCTTCTGCGCTTTGAGGGGTCCACGGACAAAATTGCAACCCGCTTGTTAGGGTAGTCCAGAAGGAAGCGGCGTACCAGCTCGTCGGTTAGGGAAGATTTCCCGGAACCACCGGTGCCGGTAATTCCCAGGACTGGGATACAACGTGGCGGCAAATGACGGCGCAGCTCTTGTAAGAAATCTGGAGCCTGCTCAGGGTATTCTTCTACCAGCGTAATGGCCTGTGCCACGGCAAGCGGATCACCCTGGAGTACGAAACTCAGGAGGTCACCGTTATAGGTCAACGGTGGCAGAAAATCACACTTCTGAAGCACGTCGTTGATCATGCCCTGGAGCCCCATAATCCGCCCGTCGTCGGGGTGATAAATGCGGGCAATGCCATACCGATGAAGCTCTTGAATTTCCGACGGCAGAATCGTGCCGCCACCGCCGCCGAAAACCTTGATGTGTCCAGCTCCGCGCTCGCGTAGAAGGTCGTACATATAGGTGAAAAACTCCATGTGACCGCCCTGGTAGCTCGTCACGGCAACACCTTGGCTATACTCTTGGATGGCTGCTTCCACAATCTCACGTGCTGAGCGGTTGTGCCCTAAGTGAATGACCTCTGCTCCGGTTGCCTGCATGATGCGGCGCATGATGTTGATAGCGGCATCGTGCCCGTCGAAGAGCGATGCTGCAGTTACAATCCGGATGCGATACTGTGGACGATATGGGGGCGTACGCTCCGCCATGGTCCACCTCATCGGCGTTTTTCTACCGTAGGATGTGGACGAATTGCCCGTATCCATTGTGGCAGTGTCCTGTTGTAGCAGGGTGGTTTTGGTGTAGTTTTCCCACACGGAGCTCGTAAATTCGCGGCAGCGGGCAGATAGCTCAGGTGGTCCAGAGCGCTTGCCTTACAAGCAAGAGGTCGGGAGTTCGACTCTCCCTCTGCCCACGCAGGAGTGGCGGAACAGGCAGACGCGCCGGACTCAAAATCCGGTGGGGCTGAAAACCCCGTGTGGGTTCGACTCCCACCTCCTGCACGGTGTGGGGCGACCCTGAGTGGTCGCTTTCTTTGTATTTTTTTCAGCAGGGTAGGGAAGCTGCAAGGGAAGATGCGTCTGGGGCAGGATGAGAGCGGGCGGCGAGCGGCTGAGCAATGGGTGCTTGCTGCCACGGTGTTTGTAAGTTTTTTCGACACGTTTGCCCTGCTGCCAGTGTTGCCAGTTTATATCAAGAGTTTAGGGGCTGAGGCATGGCAGATTGGGCTGGTTATGAGCACTTACTCCCTGGTCGGGCTTCTGATGCAGACGGCCGGCGGGTATGTTGCCGATGTCTTTGGGCGGAAGCCTTCGGTCGTGCTAAGCCTGTTTGGAGCAGCGTTGGCGCTGGGCTTTTACGGGCTGGCTCCGTCGGTGATGTGGCTGGGCGTGCTACGGGTATTCCATGGGGCAACAGGGGCGTTTTTCTTGCCGTCTCTATTTGCGCTTGTGGGGGAACGAGCAGGCTTCCAGAGAGCTAAGGCGATGGGAAAGATTGGAGCACTCGTTGGGTTGGCGGCTGTTGTTGCTCCGCCGATTGGCGGGATGGTAGCTCGATGGTTCGGTGCCCCTGCTCTCTTTGCCAGCATTGCTATACTGATGGCCGTAATGGCCCTCCTGGTCTGGCGATATATCCCAGAGACATTGACTCAGAGATTAGGCCGACGGCCAATGCAACTATTGACGGTGCTGCGGACACCAACCCTGGTGGCAGTGTATGCGCTGACGGCAAGCTTTACCTTCTGCATGGGGGCCTTGGCGTACGGTTTTCCCCTATTGGTAGTTGAACGAGGCTATACCACGGCGGTAGCGGGTCAATTACTGGGCTGGATGGCGTTGGTGGCGGTCCCAGTCATGGCTCTACTCCGTTGGGGAAGAGCGTTAGAGCGAGCACTGGTGGGGTTAGGCCTCATCGCAGTCTGTCTAATGGTACTCTGGGAGCTCCATTCCCTCTGGCTATTGATGGTGGCAATGGGCATTTATGGGATTGGGTTTGGGTTGGTTTTTCCGGCAGTACACGTGCTGACGTTTGACCATGCACCGGCATCGCTACGGGGTTCTGCCTTTGGTCTGTTGTATGTATTTTATTCTGCAGGGATTATCGCTGGTCCCATTGTTGCCGGCCTGCTCTCTGGCACGGTGGCACCGGGTATTGTAGCAGCCGGTGTAGGGGGAATTGTTCTGCTGGGTGTAGTTGGATGGAAAGCGCGAAGAAGCTGGTTTCGATGGGTGCACCTGTAGACACACACCTGAACGAACTCCTCGCTGCCGCGGTTGAAGCCGCAGTAGAGGCTGGGGCGTTACTGCGTACAGGCTTTGGCTCTGCTCTCGTGGTGGAGCGAAAAGAAGGGCGTCACAATCTCGTGACCGACTATGACCGGCGAGCCGAAAAGCTCATTGTGGAACGTCTTAGACAACGCTTTCCGGAATCTGAATTCTGGGCTGAGGAAAGTGGTCGCTCAGGCACTGTAGGGCAGCAATTGTGTTGGCTGGTGGACCCATTGGATGGGACGGTCAATTTTGCTCATGGTATCCCGATCTTCTGCGTCAGCATCGCAGCGCTGTCAGATGGGGACATCCTTTGCGGGGTCATCTATCAACCCCTCGTGGGTGAATTGTTTACTGCAGCCAGGGGTAGGGGAGCCTGGCTCAACGGGGAGCGGATCTGTGTCTCGCGGACGGCACGCCTGGAAGACGCCATTCTGGTGACCGGTTTCCCGTATAACGTTGCTGATAATCCGGGCAACTGTATGGAGCACTTCCTTCGGTTCCTTCGCCTCGGGTTACCGATTCGTCGGCTGGGCTCAGCGGCGCTGGACTTGGCGTACGTCGCAGCAGGGCGCTTTGACGGATTTTGGGAGGTTACACTCAATCCATGGGACGTTGCGGCTGGAGTACTGTTGGTCCAGGAAGCGGGTGGGCAAGTGTCCCACTATGACGGCTCCACTTATCGTTTGGAAGCACGTTCGTCCATTGTTGCCAGCAATGGTTGGATTCACGAGCAGATGTTGATTGTGCTGCAGCATTGAGAAATGCAGTTGTCGGTGGTGTATGTCTCAGGGGCGGGGAATACGTTCACCCTGGTACGGGAAGGACGCCGTCGCTTTCCTCTATCCGTATGGAGACGACTGGCGCCGCAATTGTGTCGGTGGACCGATGGCTTACTTCTGCTGGGAAAGCCTGGGGGTGAAGGGAAGGTCCCGGTACAATATTTCAATCCTGACGGCTCTACTGGAATGCTCTGTGGCAATGGGGCACGGTGTGCCGCTGCCGTTGTTATGGGAGAACGTCGGCAGCCGGTGATCCTCCTTTTTGCTGGACAGGAGATTGAGGCAGTCCCGACGGAGCAGGGAATTCGGTTGCGGCTGTATCCGCCTCGGCTGTTTCCACAGCAGCGCTCGTTATCCCTGGCGGAGGGACAGCTTTACATTTGGTTCGCCGATGTTGGATCGCCGCAGGCGGTCATACCGATTCAGGAGCTGGCTGCTCTTGGCTTTCACGGCAGCTTGGGCCAGGTCGAGATGGAGCGGTTAGGTAAGCAAGTTCGGTACCATCCGGAATTTGCCCCAGCGGGGGTGAACGTAAGCGTTTACTCAGTTGCAGAGGACGGGCGGGTGTGGGTACGGACGTATGAACGAGGGGTGGAACGGGAAACGCAGGCATGCGGGACTGCTGCGATAGCGGTGGCCCTAACCGCATGGATACGCGATAGACTGTCGCCACCGATTCCCATAGTGCCGTTGAGCCGGAGTACGCTCACGGTTGCGTGGGAAGGGAAGCCACCGGACCAGCTCCGGGCGATCTTTTTGGAGGGCGGTGCAGAAATCTTGGGTACAGACACGGTGGAAGTTTCTCTGGAGGACGACGAGTGGTAGAGGTACGCTTCCGAGAGCGGGCGATGGAACTGTTTGCCGAGCTGCAGCGGCATCGCCGCTGGCTGCATCAACATCCGGAGCCTTCCTTCCGCGAACAACAGACGGCCGCGTACATTCGACAGGTCCTTCAGGCGCTTGCTGTTCCGTATCGCACCGCAGTGGAGACGGGGACTATTGGGTGGATTGGGCATGGGGAGCCTTGTGTAGCTTTACGGGCTGACATTGATGCGCTCCCCGTAGAGGAGCGGACAGGACTGCCATTTGCCTCCCAACATGCTGGTTTCATGCACGCCTGCGGGCATGACATGCATGCAGCGATGCTGCTGGGTGCGGCAGCTCTTCTCAAAGAGTGTGAGCCAGAACTTGAAGGAACTGTTCTGGTGGTGTTTCAGCCTGGTGAGGAGCAGCTACCGGGCGGGGCATCGTTGTTGCTGGCGGAGGGAGCCCTTCAAGAACCTGCTCCGATAATGATGTTCGCACAACACGTATACCCGGAACTGCCTGTAGGGCAGGTTGCTATCACAGCGGGGCCAGTTTTTGCCGCCACCGATGAGCTTTACTGGACCTTACAGGCTTCTGGTGGACATGCGGCACAGCCCAATCGGACGGGTGATCCCATCGTCGCTGCTGCTGAGCTAATCCTACATGTTCAGACGCTTATCAGCCGGCGTCGTGAACCCCTGACCCCGGCGGTGCTCTCCGTTACGGCTATCCACGGGGGGACAGCACCGAACGTTATCCCTTCGGAAGTGCGTCTTCAGGGTACGCTGCGTTGTTTTGATTTGGGATGGCGTCAGCAGGCGCTGGAGTCCTTACGGCGGTCGACGTTAGCCATTGCGGCCGTTCATGGGGTTGAGGCCACTCTGGAGGTGCGCTCGGGCTATCCGCCGCTTCTCAACGATAAACAGGCGACAGACCTGGTGGAACAGGTGGCAGCCGCGCTGCTGGGGGAAGCAAATGTACTGCCACTTCAACCGATGATGTGGGCGGAGGATTTTGCCTACTACAGCCAGCGGTTCCCTTCGGCATTCTGGCTGTTGGGGGTTCGCCCGCCCGATCGCGAAGCAATGGCCGGATTACACCATCCGTCCTTTGCGCCAAGCGAGGAAGCTTTGCCAATTGGTGCGGCATTGATGGCAGCGGCAGCATGGCGAGCTGTGAAGATGGCGCAAGTGTAACGCTCTGGATAGATGGGGCTTGCAGCTTTTGTTCCCGCTTTGGACAGTGGATCAAACGGCGGGCGGAGCGGCAGGGGCTCTTACTGCAGGTTGCCGCACTGCCGGAAGGGGCGGAAGCCATTGTGGTTGAGTTTGCCGGACAGCGAGTAGAGGCAGTGA
>JANWXA010000040.1 GCA_025055465.1 Candidatus Kapaibacterium sp. | reverse complement strand
CTGTATGCACAGCGCAAACTGCAGCGTGGGTTTGCTTTTTTGCCTGACACCTTGTGGCAGAAGGAGATGGAGGCGTCATTTCCCTACGAGGATACTCCCGACCAGGCTCGAGCTACTGTTGAAGTCAAAGCCGACATGGAGGCGCATTTGCCCATGGATCGGCTGATCTGCGGAGACGTGGGGTTTGGGAAAACAGAGATAGCCATCCGCGCTGCTTTCAAAGCTGTGCAGTCCGGCAAGCAGGTTGCTGTCTTAGTGCCTACCACCATTTTGGCAGAGCAGCACTTCTTGACTTTTTCCGAACGCTTGCATCCTTATCCTGTGGTCATCGCCACGCTATCGCGCTTCCGTAGCCACCGTGAACAGAAGGAGATTCTGCATCAACTGGAGCATGGCCACATTGACATCCTCATTGGAACCCACCGCCTTCTAAGCCCTGATGTTCGCTTTCGCGACCTGGGGCTTCTAATAGTGGATGAGGAACATCGCTTCGGTGTTATGGCTAAAGAGCGCCTGCGACAGCTGAAGATCAACGTGGATACTCTAACCCTGACGGCCACACCGATTCCCCGTACCCTACACATGGCGCTTATCGGCGTGCGCGATATGAGCCTAATAGAGACACCGCCACAAAACCGGCTCCCTGTGCGGACCTACGTGGTGCAGTGGGACGACGAGCTCATCCGCTGCGGAGTCGAGGCAGAAATGGACCGAAGTGGGCAAGTTTTCTTTGTGACCAACCACATCGAGGGGATGGAGCAGCTGGCTGAGAAGCTGCAGCACCTGGTTCCGAAGGCCCGTATTAGCATTGCCCATGGACGGATGCCGAGCCGGCGCCTGGAAGCCGTCATGGAGGCCTTCCTCCATCGACGTTCAGACATTCTGGTATGCACTAAAATCGTGGAGGCAGGGCTGGACTTCCCCCATGCTAACACCATGTTTGTTCATCACGCAGAAGACTTTGGCTTAGCCGAGCTCTATCAGCTCCGTGGACGGGTCGGGCGCAGCAATGTGCAGGCGTATTGCTACCTTATCGTGCCACCAGTGGAGCGCTTGAGTACGTCGGCACTGCGGCGGCTGCAGGCGCTGGAGGAGTTCACCGACTTGGGGAGCGGGTTTCGCCTGGCGTTGCGGGATTTAGAGATTCGCGGCGCGGGCAATCTCTTCGGACTGGAACAAAGTGGCTTTCTTGCGCAGATGGGGTTCGAAATGTATCAGCAGATATTGGAACACGCCATTGAGGAACTGCGGGCAGAGGAATTCCCGGAGCTGGAGCGGCGACGGATACCTGTTTTGCAAGCCTTGAAGAACCCTAACGTGGTCCTGGAGTTGCCTTCGGATGCCTTTCTCCCTGATACGTATGTGCCTGCAGACGGTGAGCGCTTCCATTTTTACAAACGTCTCTATCGGGCGGAGTCAGAGGCTGCTGTGGACGATATTCTCGCTGAGCTACGGGACCGCTTTGGCATCTTGCCTCAGCCAGCGCAGACTTTGCTGGACGCCGTTCGACTACGAGTGTATGTCATCCACACTGGCTGCGTCCGGGCGACGGTGCGCTCCAGATGCCTTCGTCTGGAGCTGCCTCCTCGACGCCATAAGCTCTTTTACCGGCATGCCTTTCCTGTCTGGGTGGATGTGGTGAGCCGGTGGGCCGGAGCACAGTTCGTACAGGAAGCTCAGCGGACGGTTGCTGAGTTTCCACTCTCGGCATCAGAGGATGCGCTGAGAGTAGCCCGCCTGTTGTGGGAAGAGTTAGTGTGCGCCCTCAATGGGGTAGAGGTGGAAGCCGTAGGACAAATAGTAGAGGTATCGGAGGAAGAGCCCTGAACTGGAGTTGTGGCATCGTGGGACTACCAAATTCAGGGAAATCACTACTGTACAACACTGTTACCGGCGGAAGTGCCGCGGTGGCGAACTACCCGTTTTGTACGATCGAACCCCATGTTGGAGTTGTACCCATACCCGACGAGCGCCTTGCTTTTCTGGCAGAACTCTACCATCCGAAAATCCTCACCCCGGCAACGCTGGAAGTGGTGGACATTGCTGGATTGGTCCGCGGGGCTTCTCAGGGAGAAGGGTTAGGGAACCAGTTCTTGGCACACATTCGGGAGGCAAGTCTTCTGTGGCACGTAGTGCGCTGCTTTGATAGGCCCGAGGTTGCACACGTGTACGGTGAGGTGGATCCCTGCCGCGATGCGGAGATCGTGGAGACAGAGCTTCTGTTGAAGGATGCCGAGACGATAGAGCGGCGCTGGCAAACACTTCAGAAGCGTCTCCGCAGCAGTGCTGACGATCGGGAGCAGCGAGAAGTCGAGCTCTTGCGCTGCGTACAGCAGCACGTGGCAATGGGGAAACCAGTCTGGACCTTTCCCAAACCTGATGGGAGCCACCCCTTCCTCCGCGATTGGCACCTGCTGACGGATAAACCTGTTGTCTACGTTGCAAATTTCGACGATAGCCCACGGGCCCGTCAGTGGGTTGAGGAACTGCGTCTGTGGGCACAGCGTCGCCAGGCATCAGTTGTTGCAATAGCCGTTGCGTGGGAAGCTGAACTGATGCAGCTTCCTGCTGCAGAGCGGATGGAGTTCCTCCAGGCGCTGGGAATAGAGGAGATGGGCATCGTGCGGCTGCTCCATGAAAGTGTCCGAGCCTTGGGTTTGGTGACTTTTTTTACCGTAGTTGGAAGGCGTGAAGTCCGGGCGTGGCTAGTGCCTAAGGGAACATTGGCGCCAGAAGCTGCTGGGAAAATCCACTCAGACTTCGAGCGGGGCTTTGTTGCTGTGGAGGTGATGAGCGTCGAGGATTTACGCCAGTACGGCTCTGAAGACGCCGTGCGCCGTGCTGGACGCTGTCGCCGGGAGGGTCGTAGTTACAAAGTTGCTGATGGGGACATCTTGAATGTTCGCTCGGCTCTGTGAGCTTTCCTGATGTGGCTGTTGTTGTTTGATATAGACGGTACTCTGCTAAGGCTACGGCGCGAGCCCGTTCGACGTGCTCTGCAGGAAGCTCTTCAGCTAACACTGCGCTGTCCTATCCCCACGGAGTGCCTCCATGACTTGGCGGGTAAAACAGATCTACAGATTTTTGCCGAAGTTGCACACCGATGTGGTTGGAGCGAACCACTCATTCTGCGGCAGATGCCATTCTTTGTGCGGGCTTATACATGGCTACATCGTCGTTGGGTGACCCCGCGAGATGTGTATCTCCTTCCCGGAGTGCGAGCTCTTCTCCCCGCCCTTCAGACTCTTCCGACGACAGTGCTGGGTGTTCTAACGGGGAATCTCAAGTCGGTTGCCCTGTGGAAGCTCCGGCAGGTTGGCATCGCCGGTTTTTTTCAGGTCGGGGCTTTTGGCTCCGATCATTGGGAAAGGACACAGTTGGTTCGTATCGCCTGGGAACGGGCATGGGGAGCTGGCATAGCAGTGGAGCCGCGGCGGACGGTTCTGATTGGGGATTCTCCGCGCGACGTTCTCTGCGCTCGAGCATGGGGATTGTCTTGTATTGCTGTCTCTGCGGGTCCAGTAGAAGCCGAGGCGCTGCGCGCTTACGGGGCCATTACTGTTCTGCCTAACTTCCTGGATATCGGCGGTTTTTGGCGAGCGCTCCATGAGCTGTATGCGCAAGCTAATCATAGCTATTGATGGTCCGGCAGGTGCTGGCAAGAGCACTACTGCCCGCAGGGTGGCGGAACGTTTGGGGTATCTCTACGTTGACACAGGTGCCATGTATCGGGCGGTTACTTTTGCTGTGTTGCGAGCGGGTATCTCGTTGTGCGAAGAAGCCGTTGCTCGGATTCTGCCACAGCTTCAAATAGGGCTCCGTTCTACACCAGGGGGCCAGCGTACGCTCCTCAATGGAGAGGACATTACGGAACAACTTCGCTTACCTGAGGTTACTCGTTGGGTGAGCCTGGTGAGTTCTTACCCGTCGGTTCGGCGGTTTTTGGTAGAGCAACAGCGTCGGTTAGGGCAGGGCGGTGGCGTTGTTATGGACGGTCGGGATATCGGCACCGTAGTCTTCCCTGACGCCGACGTTAAAGTCTTTCTGACAGCGTCGCTTCCAGTACGGGCTCGTCGTCGCTTGCGGGAGTTGCAGGAACGAGGTATCTTAGCTACTGAGGAGGAAGTCGCCAGCGATCTTCAGCGGCGTGATTTGCTGGATTCTCGGCGCACGGAGAGCCCTTTGAGTTGTGCTCCAGATGCTGTTGTTGTGGACACTACTGAGTTGACTATCGAAGAGCAGACCGAAAGCGTTCTGGAGCTGGTGCGTCAAAAGTTGTGCAATAAGTCGGGCTAACCAGGCGTCCACACACGTCGAGAACTGTTGGAGTGCGCTTATGCAGGTCCAAGTGGATCCCCATGCCGGGTTTTGCTGGGGGGTGGTTCGCACTATTCAGATCGCTGAAGCGAGCCTGCAACAGGGATTACCTGTCTATGTCCTTGGGCACATTATTCACAATCCCCGCGAAGTTGAGCGTCTAGAGCGTTTAGGCCTGCACACGATCACGCATGAGCAGTTACCGCAGGCCGTTCAGGACGGGGCTCGTGTGCTTATCCGTGCCCACGGGGAGCCCCCGAGTACATATCAGAAGGCGTGGGAACTTGGCGTAGAGCTCATAGACGCGACGTGTCCGATTGTGGCGAAGCTGCAGGAGCGAGTCCGCAAGTTCTACCTTCAGGGGTATCAGATTGTTATCTTCGGCAAGGCGGAACATCCGGAAATGATTGGTGTCCGCGGCGTATGTGAGGATCAGTGTGTTATCGTGCGGACTGTAGAGGAGGCACTGCGTCGAGTAGATTTTTCCCGGCCAACGGTGTTGTTTTCGCAGACTACGATGGATAAGAAAGCTTTTGCCGAGTTGGCGTCCGCTCTGCGACAGCGTCTCCAGGAGCTCGTGGTGGAGGATCCGGAACGGATCGTGGGCGAGTTCCATGCGAAGGACACCATCTGTGGACAGGTTGCTGGAAGGGAGCAACATTTACGGGAATTCGCTGCGACTCACGACGTTGTCGTGTTCGTTGCCGGACGAGCTTCGTCCAACGGGAGGGTACTCTACGAGGTCTGTCGTTCAGTCAATCCGCGGACATATTTTATTGAATCGGTAGACGAGCTGGAGCCCTGCTGGTTTGCTGACGCCGAGCGTGTGGGGGTCACCGGGGCGACGAGCACGCCGCAGTGGTACATGCAAGAGGTAGCTCGCCTGATTGCTCATCGTTTCGGGCGTGCAGGAACTTAGCGTAGAAGGCGGAAGTTGTGATATTCGCCGATTCTCCAGCCAGTTAACTCTTCCAGCCAGTCGCTCAGCCGGACGCGAAGAGGGGCTTTCAGCAGACGCGAAGGCTCAAAGTACTGCGTCCACGCGTGATCACGGGCAATCCGCTCGTGCATCACTGAGGGATGTGTGCCGGTAAAACGTTTGAGCCGATATGCCGAACGGTAGTCAAACAGCTCAGCAGGGGGGAGCTTTTGAGCAATCCATTCGTCATCATGCCAGAGGCGAGCGAAATCTCGGAGCTTCTGCATCATGGTGTGCGGCGGGCGCACCCAGCCGTAGTGATAAACGTACGCAGGTAGTTCACGCGCTCGCAGAGGGCGAGCGCCGCCACCAGGTAATTGTTTGCGGAAGCCCTGAGCATCGCCCCATGAGATGACATCTCCGGTGTTACGCACGATGCGGACCTCGCGCCGGTACCATTGCCGTCCTGCCCCGATATAGTCATAGCTGCCGTAGAAATGATAGTATCGCAGGACAAAAGCTTCTACCCGCTGGTCCTTGACATTTTCTTGTAGGGCCTGCCGAATGGTCTCGTAATCACGCTCATGGAGCACTTCGTCGGCCTGTAAGTAGATGCACCAATGTCCGCGGCAAGCATTGAGCGCGATTTGTGTCTGCTCGGCTAATATGCGCCAGCCCGGCTCAGTGGGATGCCATTGGGTAGGAAGAATCCGGATCTCGGGGGCACCAATACTTTCGACAGCTTCCAGTGTCCCATCTTCGGAGTCGCCAACTGCTACGATAATTTCGTCGCAAAGAGGTAGGAGAGAGCGAAGAGACTCCACTACAGGATAGCCGTATCGGAGGGCGTTACGCACAAAGGAGAAACCGCTGACGAACGGCATAGTAAATAGACAACAATGCTTGGAGAGTTGCCTTTTGAACTTACAAAGTTATGATCTTGTAATGGCGAAGCCGTCTCTCACCGGTGGGTTGGATGGCTTTACCGTAAGTTTGTGGGTTAGTGTACAGCAGAACTTTCGGTCCTACGCACAGATGGAGAGCTGGGTAACAGAACAATCAGAAATAGAACAACAGCTACAGGAGTTGCTGCGCCAGAGCGGTCGGCTACCTGGACATGTGGCTATTATTATGGACGGCAACGGGCGGTGGGCCCAGGAGCGGGGACTGCCCCGAGTAGAAGGGCATCGGCAGGGAATTCACAGCGTGCGGGAGGTTGTGCAAGTTGCTGTGCGGCTGCACATTCCGTACGTGACCCTTTATGCTTTTTCGATGGAGAACTGGCGCCGTCCGCGCTCGGAGATTCTCACTCTGATGCGACTGCTGCAGTACTATCTCTGGAGCGATCTCCAGGAGTTGCAGCGCCACAACATACGGCTTCGTGCCATCGGGAAGCTTAACGCTCTGCCGCGCCGGGTGCAAAGGGTGTTGGCGCGCGTTGCTCATGCCACGGCTCATAACACGGGCTTGACCCTGACGCTGGCACTGAGTTACAGTGGGCGGTGGGACATTGTGCGTGCCGTTCAGATGGCGGCCATCGACGTCCGCCGTGGGAAGCTTTCTCCGGAAGACATTACCGAAGAGCGCTTTGCGTCCTACTTGTTGACACACGAGTTGCCCGATCCAGATTTGCTAATCCGCACCAGCGGTGAAATGCGCCTGAGTAACTTCTTGCTGTGGGAAAGCGCTTATGCTGAGATATACATCAGCGACGTATACTGGCCAGATTTTCGGCGCTGCGCCTTTTACCGGGCACTGCTGGACTATGTGCGTCGGGAACGCCGTTTTGGAATGACTTCGGAGCAGCTCGGTTGCTACCCCCTGTCCGATGAGACTTGGGCGCAGTTGGAGGATTTGCTGCATGCGCTTGAGTGTATCACTACTCGCTAATGGATTTCTGCTTTCCCTTATGGTAGGCTCTCTGTCTGCACAGACGTCGGCTGGGAGCGTGCGCATCTTCTCTGTGCGGGTGGAGGGAGCCCGTTTCGCTGATCCACAAACGATAGTCCTTCTTTCAGGTCTACAACCAGGCGATGAGATTCAGCCTGGTAGCGAGAAAGTTCAGCGTGCACTGCGCAACCTTATGCAGCGTGGGCAGTTCTCTAACGTGGAAATAATCGCCGAGCGCCTTACTCAGATGGGGGTGGCTTTGCTGATTCGAGTCGAGGAGTTTCCGCGTCTCAGCCAAATTGTAGTGGAGGGTGCCAAACAGGTCTCCGAACGCCAGATACGGGAAGCTATTGGCCGCTCGCCTGGTGATATCCTTTCGCTGGAAGCACTTCGCCAGATCCGAGCAGCGATAGAGCAGCTCTATCGGAAAGAGAATGCGGTGCTCCGTTCCGTAGAACTACTGAGAGAGCTCTCTGACACGGCAGGCTATGCTCGCTTGCGCGTCCGGGTTACCGAGGGACCGCAACCGCACGTAGTTGCCGTCCGCTTTGAGGGAAATCGTGAGCTTTCAGCTAAGGACCTTCTGGGCGCCTTTGAGGATACGCGTCCCAAGGCATGGTGGCAATTTTGGCGCTCGGCGCGCTTCGACCCGAAGAAGTATGAAGAGGATAAACAGCGGTTACTCCAACTCTATCGGCGAAATGGCTTTCTGGATGCCGAGATCATGCGTGACAGCGTTTCCACGGACACAGCAACGGGAGCAACAACGGTGATACTGTGGCTTTCGGAGGGACAGCGCTACTTTATTCGCAACCTTGCAGTTACGGGTAATACAGTATTCCCAGCCGACCAGCTTCTCCAACGGTTGGGTTTCCGCCGCGGCGAATTGTACGATGCCGAGCGTTTTGAGAAAAACCTTCGCGGTAATGAGGAACAGACAGATCTTGCTGCCCTCTACTTGGACAACGGTTACTTGAGCGTGGAGGTCGTGAAAGAAGAACACAGGGTTGTGCCAGACTCCGTGGATATCACTGTTCGAATCTACGAGCGACAGCGTTATAAGATTCGCCGCGTTGAGATCGTGGGCAATACAAAGACCAAGGACAAGGTCATTCGCCGGGAGCTGTATACATTTCCGGGAGACTACTTCAGCCGTGCTGCCATTATTCGCAGTATCCGTGCCCTGGGGGTGCTCAACTACTTCAATCCTGAAGCGCTACGCCCAGACGTCCGGTTGGTCAATGATCGCGAAGTGGATCTTGTGTACCGCGTAGAGGAACGTTCCACCGATGTTCTGAATGCTTCCATTGGTGTCGCGCAGGGCATTGGAATTACGGGCTCCATTGGGGTGGCTTTCAACAATTTCTCGCTTGCCGAGCCCCTGCGGGGCGGAGCAGGGCAGGTTTTTACGTTCAATTGGGAAGCTGCTGCTATGGGATACCAACAGCAGCTGACGTTCGGTTTTACGGAACCCTGGCTGCTTGACGAGCCGACAACAGTAGGGCTGAATGCGTACGACACATGGTATCGGATGGATTATAGCCTCCGGCAAAGGGGGCTTTCTGTCAACCTTGGACGACGCTTTCGCTTTCCCGATGACTATTTCCGAGGGGATTGGCAGCTTGTTCTCCAGAGGAACAACCAGCAGAGCGCGGAGGGCTTTTATCGGCGGGGCATTACTACGGAGTTCAGCCTCCGGCAAACCATTACGCGCCTGAGCTTCAACAGCTTGGTTTTCCCCACGAGTGGTTCGCGGGTTAGTCTCTCCGCCAAATGGGCACTGGGAGCTCTTGGTGTTGGGACGACTGATTATTTCAAAGCAGGGTTTAGCGCCGAGTTTGTTGCTCCGCTATGGGGACCGGAGCTTACCGAGCGGTTGGTGCTGTACCTGTCCACAGAGATGGGATATCTCAAGGGTTTACGCTCTGACACTACTATTCCGGCTGTGGAGTTCTACCGCATGGGGGGAAGCGGTTTAGGTGGGTTCAATGTGACCCCCCTACGGGGGTACCCTGACCAGGGAATTGGGCCGCTGGGAGGGGGCACGGTTATGGCGCGACATGCGGCGGAGCTCCGCTTTGCTATATCGCTCAACCCGATGCCGATTTACGCGTTGGTGTTCGCTGAGGCCGGTAATGTCTGGGAAAGCCTTCGCCGCACCGATCCGTTTGATCTGAAGCGCTCCGTTGGTGTCGGACTTCGAGTTTTGTTGTTGCCCCTTGGTTTGTTGGGCTTCGACTACGGCTACGGTTTCGATGCACCTCGTCCTGGGCGTCCACGCTCAGGCTGGAACTTCCATTTCCAGTTAGGTCGGTAGTCTTGAGGTTTTGGAGACACACGAATGCACTACTATGGGCTTGTTTTCTGTTGTCTTGTGCCGCTCGTGCTGAGTGCACAGCAGCGCCGGGTTTCGCCGCCAGCTCCTGCTGGGGACGTCCGCATTGCTGTGGTGGATTTAGAAACTCTGGTGCGCCAGCTTCCCGAAGCAGCCCAAATTGATCGCCAGCTCAGCGAAACGGCACAGCGTTTTCGCGACACCCTTACCCAGTTCCGTGCGGAGCTGGAGCGGCGTCTTGAAGAGTATCGCAAGCGAGAGGCAATTCTTACCCCGGAGGCGAAGGCAAAAGAGGAGGAGAACCTCCGGAACCTTCAGGAGCGCTATCTCCAATACCAGGAGGACAAATTTGGTGTAGCGGGAGAACTGGCACAGATGCGCGAGCAATTGCTTCAGCCTTTGCGCCTGCGCGTGCAGGAGGCGATTCGGCAGGTTGCCCGCGAGGAAAGCTTTCATGTTGTCCTGGATCGTTCCAGCCCAACGGTGCTTTTTGCGGAAGACCGAGTGGACATAACTTACCGTGTGTTAGACCGGCTCAAGCGAGGCCAGCAATGAGGCGGACAATGGCCCTGATTGTTTTTGTCTGCCTGGGGGGCGCCCCTTTATGGTCGCAGCTCAATCAACTGGAACAGTTATTCACGACGGGCACTGCTCGCGTTGCCTTCATTAGCTCCGAGGAAATCCGAAAGCGGTTCCCGGAAGCCCAACAGGCCGAGCAGCGCCTTCGTTCGGTGACGGATGATTGGCAACGAACACTGGAGGAGATGGGCAAACAGATTAGCCAACTGGAGGAGGAAATCCGTAAGAACCGGCTTATCTGGACTGACGACGAACGGCGGCAGAAGGAAACGGAGCTGGAACGCTTACGACGACAACGCGAGGAATTTTTCCGCCGCTGCTTCGCTCCCGGTGGACGCTATGATTCAGCAGCGGCGGCAATGTATCAACCTGTGGAAGCTAAGATTTTCGCTGCTGTCCAGGACGTTGCCGTTGCGGAGGGCTACGACTTTGTCTGGGATAAGAGTCGGCATCCTCTCGCGTTTGCTAATCCGAAATTTGATATTACCGTCAAAGTGCTCAGGCGACTGGGTGTGGAGACTAAGGAGCTGGAGGCCCAGCAACAGCAGCAGATTGAGCAACTGGAGCGGCAGCGGAAAGGGGATTCGGCCAGCGAGGAGCAACGCCGACGTGCTCCACGGCGGCGCTCAGCGCCAGAAGAAGCCCAACAACCGCTGCAGTCTCCGGAGGAAGAACGTCCAATACCACGATAAGGCAGCTATGCAGCAGCCGTGCTACACCGCCGCAGAGCTTGCTCTCGCCCTGGGCGGTATTCTCCAGGGTGAGTCTACTGTCCATATCACGGGGCTCAACCGCATTGAATATGCCCGTGCTGGGGAACTGACCTTTGTGCAGAGTGCCCACTATGCGAAATATCTGCAGTATACGCAGGCGAGCTGCGTGCTCATCCCTCGGGACCTGCCGGCAACCCCGCGGGCGGGCCAGGCATTAATTCGAGTGGACCATCCTTACCGTGCCTTTGTGGCTGCAATGGCCCTCCTTGTTCCGGAAAAGCAGCCACCGTGGGGCTCTCGTCATCCCAGCGCCATTGTTGACCCAACGGCCACGATTGCCCCTACGGCTGTGATTGGGGCGTATTGCGTTATCGGGCCCCACTGTGTAGTGGCGGACCGAGTCATACTGCATCCAATGGTGGTTCTCTACGAAGACGTTTCCGTCGGTGAAAGCTCTGTCCTGCATGCAGGTGTGGTGTGCTATCCACGGACAGTTATTGGCAAGCGCTGTCTAATCCATGCCGGAGTAGTTTTAGGGGCGGATGGATTTGGCTTTTGGGAGGGGAAACAGGGGGAGCTGCAGAAGATTCCCCATGTGGGGGGAGTTGTCCTGGGAGATGGGGTTGAGATCGGGGCGAATACGACTGTGGATCGCTCTCTTGCCGGAAATACGGAGATTGGGGATGGGACGAAAGTGGATAACCTTGTGCACGTTGCACACAATGTTAGCATCGGTGAGCATACGGCAATCGCTGCGCAAGTGGGTATTTCTGGCAGTACACGCTTGGGCAAGCGGAATCGGCTTGGTGGGCAGGTGGGTATTGTGGGCCACGTTAGTATAGGCGACGATGTCGTTATAGAGGCTAAGTCTGGTGTCTCTAAATCTTTGCCTGGTCCGGGCCGCTACTTCGGTACTCCAGCCCGCGAACATTATGTTGCCCTGCGGCAAGAAGCTGCCTTGCGACAGTTGCCTGAGCTTCTGCGTGAAGTGCAAAACTTGCGACGCCAAGTCGAGGAGCTCCGGACCTGGTATGAGGCATCTAACCAGCGGAATGGCTGACCATGGTTGAGTATCA
>JANWXA010000003.1:2213-23106 GCA_025055465.1 Candidatus Kapaibacterium sp. | reverse complement strand
CACCACAACGTTTGCCCATAGCACGAGAAAGCTCGCCCCCCAGATGCCGGACAGGTCCACAACCTGGATCCAATAGAGATTCAGTGCCTGGGTGTACCCGAGCAAGAGCCAGGGGTAGCCGATCTCCCCTATGCTATGCAACCACTCAAAAGATAGCCAGAAGAGCGGGAATGCTCCAATCCCCCACATTGGGGAAACCCGCCGGGCAATCCACCATGTCGCCACAAGTGGCACAAGAAAAAAAATTGGATGGGCCAACCACAGCAAGAGCCCTGCAAGGAGCAGATATGGATCTGCCTCGGGCTGCCAACTACTGACCCACCAGTTGGCTACTCCATGAAAGCAGAAACCAAATATATAGCCTACCCGAAGCAAGGCCCACAAAGGCAACGGTGCTTCCAATACCCAGAACAGTGGGACCAAAGCTCCAAATGCCAACCCGCCCAGGGGCAAAGGTGGGAAAGCAACTCCTAATAGAGCCCCCGATATTGCTGCTGCGTAGTAGTACTGACGAAGCGAACCTTCCATAGCAACCGCACACACCAGATACGAACTTACGCATTTTCACACTGCCCCATAAAGCTGGGAGCACTATGGGTTCTGAGGCCTCAAAACTTGCCCCTCTATTATTTCACCCTCCTCACCCCGACGCAAGGCATTTCGGCTGTTTCTGTTGCCCCATGCAGCCCTTCCCGTTGTTGTGACTGCCTCATCACCACTGAAATCCACCAATGGCTGCACTCGGCGTGTTCCGGGCTGCTCCCGTAGTTCCACGGTGCTGCGTTCCGATGCGTTGTCGTCTACCCAATTTCTCGCTGCCCATCAGGCTGCCCACCCACTTGGAGTCCTGTTGGCGCCAACCCTGGAGTGCTATGTGCCCATGTTCTTGGAGACTGGAGTAAAGGTTGTTATTCGCACCGAACCCACAGTATGAGGAACTTCTCGCTGTCACTGGAGCCTTACCTCGGTGAGGCAGTTTCCTGAGCCCACCATCCGCCGAGCCTGTCCGGAAAGCACTGGTTGAAAAGCTGCCTCACCAATGGTTACCTCTGCGGGAGTAGCAAATCCTAAACGGTGCTGCTCCAAAGCAAAACTTATCCGGAAATCGGCCGCTGGCTAGGTATGGATCCCAAGAGTGCCAGCACGTATCAGAACCGAATTGCCCGCAAGCTGGGCTGTGCTTCACGAGCTGAACTTTCCCGTTATGCCTATTCTTACGGATTGCTCCCCGGATCAACTTCTCCGAAGAGCTTTTCTCAGTAAACGCCAGTGTTGGCCTGAAAGTATCTTCTCGTCACCTGAGCTCCGAACCGAGAATCAGATAGGCCCACTACTATTCGTGTTTTGCTGCCACACCCGCAGGCACGAGCGAGCATAGCGTAGCAAGCGAGCATCAGCCCCATAGGGAGCCTGCAACTGAAGCCCGATGGGAAGTCCATCGGCAGTCCATCCTGCCGGGAGACTGATAGCTGGAATACCTGCTAAGTTCGCCGAGACAGTAAAGTAATCCGCCAGATACATAGCAATCGGGTCTTCCATTCGTTCGCCCAGCCGAAAGGGAGGTATAGGAGAGGTGGGAAGTAGGAGGGCATGGACTGAGGCGAAAGACTGCGCATATGCCTCCGCAATCAGACGGCGAGCTTTCTGTGCTTTACGATAATAAGCGTCGTAGTATCCCGCCGACAGCACATACGTACCCATCATAATCCGCCTTTTGACCTCTGCACCAAAACCCGCCGTTCGTGTTGCTGTAATAACATCATCGCCTTCCCCTATCGGGACGCGAAGCCCGTAGCGTATACCATCGTATCGCGCCAAGTTGGAGGACGCTTCCGCTGTTGCAATGATATAGTAGGTTGGAACCCACAGATGGCTATATGGAAGTGTCACCGTGGTAAAATGAACCCCGGCTGCACGAAGGGCCTTCAGGCAACGATGATAGCACGCATAGACTTCGTCGTGACAGTCACGAAGAACATCCTCCGGCAACACACCCAGGCGAAGTTCTTCGACCAAGGGCTCCTCAATTACTTTCCGGCTCTGAGTTGGTGGCTCCGGCAGGCTGGTGGCATCGTGTACGTCGTATCCTGAGATAACATCCAGCACGCTGGCAACGTCTTCCACTGTGTGGGCAAAGACTCCAATTTGATCTAACGAGGAAGCAAAAGCAACTAAGCCGTAGCGCGAAATCCGGCCGTAACTGGGCTTGAAACCGATGACAGCGCAGAAAGCAGCAGGCTGTCGGACAGAACCACCTGTATCCGAACCCAGTGCAACATGACATAATTCAGCCGCCACTGCTACAGCTGATCCCCCAGAAGAGCCGCCTGGTACATAGTCAGGATTATGTGGATTATGGGCGGGCCCAAAGGCAGAATACTCCGTGGACGACCCCATTGCAAATTCATCCAAGTTAGTTTTGCCGACAATGATTGCTCCGGCTGCTCTCAGCCGCTCTACCGCCGTGGCGTCATAGACGGGGACGAAGTTCTCCAGAATCCGCGAAGCGCACGTCGTTCGTGCTCCCCGGGTAGAAATATTATCCTTCACGGCGACGACACAACCTTCCAACGGGCGCGGCGCACCTGCATCAAAACGAGCGTCCGACTCCTCGGCCGCTTGAAGTGCAGCCTCCGCTGTCACAGTAATGAAGGCATTCAGATTGCGACGGCTCTCAATCCGGTGCAAGAACTCCTGTACCACTTGCAGACAACGAATTTCTCCGCGTTCGCGCTGCCTCCGGAACTCCGCATACGTTCGCGTCATGCCCCGTCTTGCGGAGAAGACGGAACCTGTGAAAGTGAGTGTACTCTCTGGCCTTCGCGTCTCGGCAAATCCGGCTCCGCTATCTCAGTGGATAGCTCCCGCAGTTGTTGCCTCAAATCCTCTTGGGCTTTTTGTAACTGCCGCCATCCCCTGCCCAGGGTACGGGACAACTCCGGCAAATGTTTAGGCCCAAACAGGAGCAGCACCGCCAACATAATAAGCAGTAGCTCGCCGCCACCAATGTCAAACATTGCCGCCCCTTACACCACTTTCCCAACTACTGCGCAGACGAAGATCTTTCCGTCGGCAGCCTTTTTGGATCTGCGACCTCTTGCGATGGACGCATTTCCTCTTCCTCCACGGAGGCCGCTTTCTTGAACTCCCGAATTCCAGAGCCCAAGCCACGCATGAGCTCAGGGATCTTTCGGCCACCGAACAAAAGCAACAGCGCCAGTGCAATTAAGATCAGCTCTGTCGGTCCAAGCCCGAACATCGTATATCCTCCCGTGCTTATGTAACCATCAATATAGGACGCTCCGCTGAACAGAAATGCCGTATTGCCTGGAAAATAGATAGCCCATCGGCGTTACCCAGGAGAGGATCGCACGCCCGTTCCGGATGTGGCATCAGGCCCAAGACATTGCCCTCTCGATTGACAACGCCAGCAATGTTCGCCACCGAGCCGTTGGGATTGGCAGACTCTGTCACCCTACCCTGGGCATCGCAATAGCGAAATAGAACCTGGCCATGTTGCTCCAGTCCCCGAAGCATGTCCGGCGGTACGTAATAATTGCCCTCTCCATGAGCAATGGGAATGCGGAGCACAGCGCCAGATCGGAGAGTGTTGGTGAACGGTGTATCAGAGCGTTCCACCCGAACAAAGACCGTGCAACAGAGGAAGCGAAGACAGCGATTCCGGAGAAAAGCCCCGGGCAGAAGACCGATTTCACACAAGATCTGGAAACCGTTACAGATTCCCATGATCAGCCCGCCAGCACGGGCAAAGCGGATAACTGCGTTCATTATCGGCGAAAAGCGAGCTATGGCACCGCTGCGCAGGTAATCGCCGTAAGAGAAACCCCCGGGCAGAATCAAGCAATCCAAGTCTGCCGGGAGAGTTTCCTCTTTGTGCCACACGAACGCAACATCTTCCCCTAACGCAGAGCGCACCGCCCAATAGGCATCCCAATCACAATTTGAACCAGGAAATACAATAACCCCGAACTTCATTCCGATCACCCTACCTGCAATTCAGCAACAGGCTCAACCTCCGTAACCCGATAGTCCTCTATGACTGGGTTTGCCAACAATCGACGGCAGGCTTCCTCTACATACGCTCGAGCTTCCTCGGCGGAAGCAGCCACAACGTTCATTTCAATGTATTTCCCAATACGCACGTGCTCAATCCTCGGGAAACCTATGATATGAAGGGCTTGCTCAACGGTTGTCCCTTGCACGTCGGCAATAGAACGGCGGAGAGTTACAACTGCAGCAACCCGAAAGGAACTCATCCTAAACACCCCCTACTCTGAAAAGCTCTCTGCATCCCACTCCTCCACTCGGCGATAGCGCCAGCGCTTCAATCCATCCCGAAGGACGCTCCCTACAACATAAATCATCATCAAAGGAAAAAAGGCTTGCCCACGAGTCACGAGTACCAAAAGAACGCCGAGTATAAAGACGAGGGTTCCCAAAGGATGTTGACGCACGTATCGATAATTACAGCGGGGAACATTCGGGAACGAAATCCGGCTCAGCATCAAAGCAGCCAGCAGTAGAACGAGCCCCGACAAAGCGACAGTATCCCACGGAGAAGCCCAATGCTGGGGATGCACAAATACAAGGTAGGAACCCAAGGTGAGTGCCGATGCTGGGATTGGTAAGCCTACGAAGGCAGGTTTGTCAGCAAGGCTACTTAACTGGAGGTTGAACCGGGCCAGTCGTAATGCCCCCGCTAACGCTGGCACAGCCGCCAATAACATCCCTGCACCTCCCAACTGGTGCAAATGCACCATATAGGCAAGATATGCAGGAGCTACACCGAAGGAGACAATATCGCTCAGGGAGTCTAACTCCACGCCAAAATCCGACGCAACGCCAATCGCCCGCGAGAGCACCCCATCCAACATATCAAAGAGCGCTGCCAGCACGATGAAAACAAACCCCGTAGCAAACTGTCCCTGAGCGATAAGGACGATGGCATGGAAACCCGCAAACAGGTTTGCCAGAGTAAAAAGGTGGGGAACCAACTGCCGGGAAAACTTCATGCCCCCTACCGCTGACCGCTTGCAAGGGTATGTACCGGCGGAACAGATGCAGGTTCAGGACGTAGGTATCCTAACAAAGTTTCTCCAGCTCGCACTTTCATGCCCTCATAGACATAGAGCTCTGCCTGCCCCACTGGCAAGAGTACATCCACACGTGACCCGAACTTTATCATCCCAAAACGTTCGCCCACCCGGACATTCTGCCCTTCGCGAAGGGAGCACACAATCCGACGCGCCAGAACCCCCGCGATCTGCCTGAGCAGAAGTCGCCCACAGCAACTTTCAATACCAACAAGCATCTGCTCATTCCGCCGTGACGCCTCCGAACGGTATGCCGCATAGAAGCGCCCAGGAACGTAGCGGCATAATCGCACAACACCTGACACTGGAACTCGGTTGACATGTACGTCCAGGAGAGAGAGGAAAATACTCACCTGCACTGCATCCCCGCCAATGAATTCAGGTTCCACAACATGACATATTTGCACAATACGCCCATCCGCTGGCGCTATGAGTGCACCCTCTCGCCGTGCTATCTCTGGGATATTTCGCTCGGGGTCACGGAAGAACCAAAATGTCAGCGTTACAAGCGCAACGGCTCCACCACCTATTACCCATCCCGGCGTCCCACCGACACCACTTGCTACAGCTCCCAGGAAAGCAGCCGCGCCAACTAAAACGACAACATTATCCCGCCCATAGGAAGCCAAAAGAGGCATCAGTACCTCTCCGTACGACAATCGCAAAATTACACTGCCGCCATCCACAATATGGAATGTTTCGCCGCGGGCTACTTCGTAAGTTTGCGCGTCAGTCGCTGTCTCTCAGGTCGTATCAGATTAGGCAGAGGGATGTGTGCACAGCTTCATATCCGTTGCCCCGTTTCCTCGCTGCGCGAAGCGCTCTCGGAAGTTATCCCGGTCGTTCCAAGCCGCACAACTTTGCCTGCGCTGGAATGCATTCATTTCCGCTGTGAAGGAGATACAACTACGCTGACCGCAACGAACCTGGACCTACGCATTAGTGTCCGCTGCCCTACGACGGTGCTGAAATCCGGCGAGGCGCTTATACCTGCGAAGATTCTCTGGGAAACCGTCCGGTCGCTGGAACGAGCTGAGGAGCTCTCCCTCCACGCCGACAACACAAGCATAACCCTGGAAACCAACTACGGCCGCTACACTATGGCGGGTCTCCCGCCCGAAGAGTTTCCCACGGGAGAACGCTCCCCTGAACCCGCATTAGAACTGCCTGCCGAGGTTATTCAGCGGCTGGTCCGCCACGTGCTTTTTGCTGCTTCCGAGGACCCTGTCCGGCTCGCACTAACAGGCATCCTGTGGGAATTTCGGGCAGACGGATTTACTGCCGTTGCTACAGATGGCTACCGTCTGAGCCGCCTTCACGTCCCTGCTGAGATTCCACAACAGGGCTCCATTTTGGTTCCTGCAGAAACCGTTGAACTTCTACGCCGTGTTACTGAACCCCTCCGTGTTGGGTGGGACGATACCACGATTTCCCTTATCGCTGGCTCTACCACCATCGTTGGTCGCCTCATTGGCGAGAAATTCCCCGCCTACGAACAGGTTATCCCAACAACGAACTCCCGGCGGTGCTTCGTCGAGCGCGAGCGCCTGCTCTCCGCTATTGAGCGCGTTGCTCTCTTCTCCCCCAGCCAAGCCCGAATTATCCGCCTCCTCTTCCAGGAAGGGGGGATCACTCTACAAGCCGAGGATGAATCACGCGGCGACAGAGCACAGGAGGTGGTGGCGTGCGACTACTCTGGGGGGGAGCTCCTCATAGGTTTCAATGCTCACTACCTCAGCGAGGCTCTGAAGGCAGCTCATGCTGAGCGCCTACTGCTGGAGTTCTCCGAACCCACAAAGCCAGTGGTTATACGATGGGCGGAATCCGAGGCTCTTCCTGTTTTAGAGTCACCCCTGGTAATTTTAGTTATGCCCGTACGGCTCTAATGCATGCTCGTCGAGCTTCTGCAGGTGCGCAATCTCCGCTGCTATAGCACGGTTTCTCTCCCTTGCGCCCCCGGGCTCAATGTCCTTTTCGGATCCAATGGTGCTGGCAAGACAACACTGCTGGAAGCCATCTGCGTCGGCGCCTGGGGAAAAACGCTGAACAGTCCAGATGCGGCTCTCCTGCGCCTTGGAACGCGCCATTACTGGGTTCGCATAGATGCCCGCTCTGACCTGGGAGTCCCTTATTGGGTAGAGGTAGAATACAGCCCTGACCGCGGGAAACACATACGTTCCGCCCACGGAAGTAGCCTGAGCCCTCGGGAACTTGTAGGGACGATCCCCATTGTCTTCCTCGCCCCGACCACAAAGGAAATTACCATGGGGGCTCCGCGTGAGCGACGCCGTTTTTTGGATATGGTCCTCGCACAAAGTAGCCGACCGTACCTGGAGCTATTGCTCGCTCACCGACGAATCCTCCAGCAACGCAACGCCTTGCTCCAACGCCAGCCCTCCGACCCTAATTTCTCCTTCCAGTGGAAGAGCTGGACTAAACAGTTCGTCCGGATTAGCGCTGAGATCGTCTGGTGGCGGTGGCGGTTCCTGCATGAATTTGAACCACTGGTCCAGGCCGCTTTCCAGCAAATCGCCCCAGAAACACTGAAGCTCTCCTATATCCCCGATAGCATTCCGCCGGAATGTTTGGAACAGGGAACCGAGGCTATTGCCGCCCACCTCTATCAACACTCCTCCAAGCTGGAGAGCGAGGAGTTCCGCCGTGGGACTACTCTCTTCGGACCGCAAAAGGATGAACTTCTGTTCCTGCTCAATGGACAGCTTGCTCGCGAGGGTGCATCCCAGGGACAACATAAGTCCATAGTGCTCAGCCTAAAACTGGCTGAACTGGCCTACCTCCGGCAGCAGTGCGGTAAACTCCCTATTGTACTCCTGGATGATGTCTTTGCGGAGCTGGACAGGCAACGTGCTCGCGAGGTTCTCGCTACATTAGAAAAACTCGCTGCACAGTGCTTTGTCACCGTCACCGAGCCTGAACGAGTTCCCGAGAGTATGAACCATCACTTCTATTGGGTACACGTAGAAGCCGGCACCGTCCATCCGCTCCCCCACAGCAAGGACACTGAAAGGAATTCAAAACTGTAGGAGTTCCCGGGCAGCGCGCACAAGTTGTTTTTCCGAAGGCAGCACCGCCTGCTCCAGCGGTGACACAAACGGCGTCGGCGTATCTGCTGCGGCAACTCGAACCACAGGTGCATCCAGGGCTGCAAAGCCCTTCTCAGCTATGCGGGCGGCCACCTCTGCCCCGAATCCACAGGTGAGATTCGCTTCGTACACGACCATAGCCCGATTGGTTTTCCGCACAGAGGTGAGAACTGTTTCCTCGTCAAAAGGAATTAACGTCCGAAGGTCTACCACCTCAACCTCTACCCCTTCAGCAGCCAAGGTCTGCGCTGCTCCCAACGCCAAATGAACAGTACCGCCGTATGCGATCATGCTCAGATGTTGTCCTGGGCGCACAACATGCGCTTGCCCTAAGGACAGAGCATAAGCTCCCTCGGGAACCGCCTGCCGCACCTTCCGGTACAGGGCCTTGTGCTCCAGAAAAATGACTGGATTTGGGTCTCGGATAGCAGCTATGAGAAGTCCTTTTGCATCGGCGGGAAAGGCTGGATAAACAACTTTGAGGCCGGGAGTGTGGGCAAACCAAGCTTCGGGATTACGCGAGTGGAAGGGGCCCCCTCCAACGCCGCCTCCAGCAGGCCCCCGAACTACTATGGGGACCGGGAGGCCCCAGCGATAGGCTATCGTCGCAGCAACATTGACCAGTTGGTTAAAGCCGTTGGTAACGAAGTCCATATACTGCATCTCCGCAACCGGACGCAAGCCATTGAGAGCCGCTCCAATGGCAGCCCCAATGATTGCTGCCTCCGAAATCGGGGTGTCCAGAACACGCCGTTGCCCAAACTCTGCTAAAAAGCCCTTTGTTACCTTGAAGGCCCCTCCGTAAATACCTATGTCTTCGCCCAGCAAGAAAACGGTAGGATCCCGGCGCATCTCCTCCCGCAAAGCGTCGGAGATGGCCTCCAAGTACGTCAACATCGGCATTGCCTTATTGCACCGAACCTTCTTTCTCTGGGAAAGGAGGCAATGGCAGCGACTCCGGGATCCCCATCACTGGGAAATCTTTGCGCAGCGGGTAGAGGGGCTCGCCCGTTTCTGGATGCACAAAATCCTCCGGCATATAGAAGCGGCGCAAATCCGGATGCCCCTCGAAGATAATCCCGTACATGTCATAGGTCTCGCGCTCGTACCAATTCGCGCTTTCCCATATAGAGACAAGCGACGGACAGCGAGGGTCGCTCTCCGGAACCGGTACCTTCAGCCGCAGACGAGCTTTGTACGGATTAGACCACAAGAAGTATACCACTTCAAACCGCTCCTTTGGACGATACCAGTGAATGCGAGCTGGTCTATACCAATCTATTGCTGTGACATCCACAAGCATATCAAAGCGAGTCCGCGGATGGTCTCGCAGTTCTTGTGCCACCTCCAACAGGCTCTCCCGAGGTACGATCAAAGCGAACTGTCCCCGATGCTTATACGTTTCAACCTCAGGGCACCACGGCTGGACAATCTCTATGATGAGCTCTTCTGAAAGCGACGACATAGCACCCCGCGCTGTTATTCAACATGTCGAGCCACTTCTTCCCCCGCCGTTCCCGCATCGCAGGGAACTTCTCTTGCAGGACATCGACCTCTCACTCCTGGGCCACCCGAGACTTAGCTACTTGATGCCGAGCAAGAGTTGTCTGAGGCTGATACGTCCCAAAAACCAAGTCCCACAACGGCGTACTGATCCCGAACGAGCGGTCCTCGTCAACATAATGATGGCGCATGTGATGCGCCTTCAAAAACCGCCCTATACGCCCTCGCATGGGTAGGTGATGGGTTGCATAGTGAATTGAGTCATAAATAACGTACCCCAGGACAAAACCAGCAAATATCGCGGGTTGATATACACCAAAAAGCCACTGGAAGAACCAATAGAAAAACACTGCTAAAGGAATGCTGACCACCGGCGGCATAACCAGCCGAGTACTATCTCGCGGATAGGCGTGATGAATGCCGTGAACAAGGAAATGAAGCCGCTGTCCCCATGCGGATTTAGGCTCATAGTGGAAAATCGCCCGATGAATCCAGTACTCGGCAAAGGTCCATAACAGCATGCCACCAAGGAAACACCCCACAAACACATACCACGGCAACGTTTCAAGGCCGCGGTAACTAAAGTATCCCACTACCGGTAGGTAAAGCACCAACGGGGTTATTGGATGCACGTGGGTAAGCCGGTCCAACCAGGGGTTCGCAAACAGCGGTACCGTCTCATCACGATTCGAGATGATCTGGTTCGACATGCTTGTACCTCCCAAGTTATGGCACGGACACTGCTACAAATTTAGCAGTCGTACAGTGAATCCTTCATGTCGCGCGTGCCACATCAGTGGCAGGGGCAAGATAGCGCTCTAAAAAGCGCTCCATGGCCTCATAGAACTCAAAGCGGTATTCCTCGTTCCGGAAGCCGTGTCCCTCATCCTCCTTGACAATGTATTCCACCGGTACATTGCGGCGCCGAAGGGCCTCCACAATCTGGTTCGACTCGTTGATGTTGACTCGCGGATCCCGTGCCCCTTGGGCAACCAGCAATGGTGCCCGAATGCGATCGGCATAAAAAACAGGCGAAACCTCCCGGAGATAGTCTGCTTCTTTCTCAGGATCCCCCACCATAGCATACAGCATCGGGCGCAGAGGCTCCCAGTACGGTGGGATCGTCTGCATGAAGGTCAAAAGGTTTGACACCCCTACGAAATCTACACCGCAAGCATACAGCTCTGGCGTGAAAGCCAAGCCCGCAAGGACAGCGTAGCCACCGTAGCTCCCTCCATAAATGGCGATCCGCTTGGGGTCAGCAATCCTCTGCTCAAGAAGCCAGAGCACCCCGTCAGTAATGTCGTTTTGCATTGCCCGTCCCCATTGCTTGAACGAAGCCTCCCAGAAGGCACGCCCATAACCAGTGGAACCGCGGAAGTTCATCTGGAAAATTGCATATCCCCGGTTCGCCAGAAACTGTACAATCGGATTGAATCCCCATGTATCACGGACCCATGGACCACCATGCGGATGCACAACGACGGGTAGATTTTTGGGAGGTAGCCCTATGGGGAGCGTCAGATATCCATGAATGATCCAGCCATCGCGGGAACGATACTGTATAGGGCGCATCGGCGCCATCCATTCCTCCTGCAGCCACGGACTTAAATCTGCCAACTTCTGCAGTCGATCGTGATAGACATCATAAAGCCAGTAAGCCCCCAACGAACGATCGCTGTATGTGCGGACAACAAAAAGCTGTTCCTCACAGTCATGGGAGACAAGAACAATCTCATATTCCCCAAGCTCTTGCTGCAGACGCTCGTAAAGCGCTGCCGTCCAAGGATCCGGGAAGACATATTCCCGTTTCCACGTCACAAAATGGATGTGGGTTATCAGCTTGCGCTTGCGGGAATAATGAGCGCCAGCAACGTCTACTTCCGGATGTTCAAAGACAACCGTCTCTTCCCCCGTCTCGAGATCTAATAGCACCAGAGCCAACCTGTCCCGACCGCGATTGGAAAGAGCATAGAGCCGCTGATTGTCAAAGCTGAAGAAGAGTGGCTCAATCCGCGTCCGAAAGTCCACCGTAAGCACAGTCCGAAAAGGTTCCGTTGGCTCCGAGCGGAAAAGGAGGCTGGTATCTGTCCCCTCGACGGCAACTGCGGCCCGGACTTGTCCGTCGTGGTCCGTCAACCAACTAACCACATTCCCAGGGTTCTCCACTACTAATTCCCGCTCTCCGGAAGGGAGCAAGAGGCGGTAAACGTCAAAGAGCTCCGCCCGCCGTTCATTCGTGGTAATAAGAGCTTCCCCGGACCTATCCCGAAGAGGATCTACAACCCCTGCTCGCGCCCCTTCCGGCGTTACCCACCAGGGAGGCACCCGAGCAGCGGCATCCACCAATGCCAAGCGGAAATTTTCATCCCCTCCCGTATCGCGCGCATACAGCAGCAAGTGATTGTTGGCCCATTCGTAAGCGGAAATATCGCGTTCAGTCTCCTCCGTGAGCTGACACTCCTCGCCCGTCCGGCGATTCAGTACAAAGAGGTTCATCCGATGTTGCACCGGCGCTAACCACGCTAAGTAGTTCCCGTCCGGGGAAACGGTGAAAGCCGCTCGCTCTGGGTTACGGAAAAAATCGCGTAGAGGAATTCGGGGAGGGGCAGGCATTGTATCCAATTCATGCTGAACAAAGCATTTTCCAAGTTACTGGGATTCCCTGGAGTCAATGGCAGCATGCCTTCCTGTACCGAATGTCGCCTCCAGGCCCCGAAGAAGGCCCTGACGGTCCTCCGCCGCCAGCGATGCCTTCGGATGCAGCCATATATATAGCCGTGGTGGCATGGCCCCTTTGCGGTATTCCTGTGCCGCCTCCTCAGCATCGTCCTGAGGTCGGTGCCACTCAGAGACATTAAAATGTTCCCGCCCCCTGCGAACATCATGACTGATAAGCCATGACGCAGGAGCAATCCACGCGTACCATGGATATTCGGTCTCATTACTATGGCAGTCCTTGCAGACTCGGAAAAAGAGCTCGCGTGTGTGCGGGCTATCCCAGGGAGGTTCTTGAACGACCGGTGGATTCTCAAACTCGCGTCCATACGGAAGTAGCTGCAGCAGCAGAAACAGTGCCCCTACCGCAAACACCACCCGCTTCCAGTGGTTGAGCAGCAATCCCATGGACTCCCCCTCTGCACGACACTCACGTGGCACCTACAGACGAAGGCTTTGATATGATTCTTGTACCAGGGCACGAAGAGCCCTTTATCGTTCGTCGCTATAGTGGTAGTGAACGTGTATTCGGAGCGTGATGCCGCGCGTTGCCCTGTATACCTTGGGTTGTAAGCTCAACTACGCCGAGACCTCTCACCTAAGGCAGCAGTTTGAAGAAGCTGGATATATCGTGGTTCCATTCGGCGAACCCGCCGACATAATACTCATCAACACGTGCACTGTCACAGAAAGCGCTGACGCAGAATGCCGGAAGCTCATCCGGCGAGCAGTCCGCACAGCACCGGGAGCCTTTATCGGCGTGACAGGGTGCTATGCCCAACTGAGGCCAGAAGAAGTTGCCAACATTGAAGGTGTAAGTGCTGTCTTCGGCAATCAGGAAAAGCACCGTCTGGTTGAACTTGTCTCCCGTTTGCGGCAGCTTGATGGGGGTACACACGTACTTGTCTCCCCTTTTCACACTCCGTGTTTTGCACCTGCCCGCTCCGCGGACGAGGACAGCAGAACTCGAGCTTTCCTGAAAATCCAGGACGGTTGTGATTACCGTTGCAGCTTCTGCACCATTCCCAAGGCACGGGGCCCCAGCCGCAGCATGCCACTTGAAGAACTTCAGGAGCACGTACGGGCACTGGAAAAAGCAGGATATCAGGAAGTGGTCCTCACAGGGATCAACCTCGGGGATTACCGTACCCCGACGGGTAAGCGCCTCATAGATGTGCTCCGTTTCTTGGAGCACTTACAGCCCAAATTTCGTGTTCGGCTTTCCTCAATCGAGCCCAACCTGTTGACCCTCGACATTATAGAGCTTGTTGCCCGCTCAAAGCTCCTCTGCCCCCATTTCCACATCCCCCTTCAGAGCGGTTCACCGGAAATTCTGCGCCGCATGCGCCGACGATACACTGTAGAACATTACCGTAAGCTGGTTCTCCGCATCGTAGAACGGATCCCACAGTGTGCGATCGGAGTAGACGTCCTTACAGGCTTTCCCGGGGAGACAGAAGCACACTTTGCTGAAACTTACCGTCTTGTCGAAGAACTGCCGATCGCTTATCTGCATGTCTTTACCTACTCGGAGCGTGAAGGCACACCGGCAGCAACAATGCCGAATTCCGTTCCCCCACCGATCCGGAAAGCTCGTACAAACCTCCTACGGCATCTCTCCGAACGGAAACGCTTAAACTTTTACCGCTCTGAACTGGGGGCTATCCGAACGCTGATTCCCGAAACATACGATTCCACCACGGGCACATGGGAAGGGTGGACTGAGAATTACATCCGCGTTCGTTGCGCGGGCCCTCCGACACTGCCACAAAGACCCATTCCGGTTTCCCTCCTCAGCCTCGGCGAAGGAGCCGTCTTAGGAACCCCGACAGTCTCTTCTTCTGAGTACATTCCATTGCAGGTTGCCCCCAATCCATGCGAACATTCACTGCCGTTGGCTGTCTCTGTGTAGCCCTGTTCAACTATAGCTGTACTGTGCCCACAGTACCAGCAACGGTCCCTCTGCGATTGCATGATACCTTCACTGTAGGGAATGCACTCCGAGTGCACGTGTATGAATGCTGGGATTCTACGACTTTTGCTCATTTACGCTACATTCCATTTTTTCTCTTCCGGCCCGTAGGGGGCTATGCGCCTCTGTATGTAGCAGCCTGGCAGGAGTATCTTGGGCGTTTTGCCGGACCGCTCCGCCCTGCGCAGAAAGAACTCCTTCGGAGCTCGCTTCGGCCGGAAAGGCTCTCCGACTCCATCGCCGTATGGCACGTCCCAATATACGACGAGGAAATATCGGACCTACGGCATAGTACTCCAGTGCGCAATCGCTACTGGTCGGTAGAGCGCTATACTGGAGCCATCGAGGAAATCGCCGCTCTCTGGCTTCGGTCCTATCCCCAACCAGAGCCGTGGGAGTGGCGATACCGTCCATCGGAATTCTGGCAAGAATTACAGCAAGAAGCCAATTCTATCTATCTCGAGCTGAGACGTCGTGTCCAGCAGGACTTAGAACGGTATGTCACGCACACTCCTCTTGCTCCTTGAGTACGATGGCACTCGTTATGCTGGTTGGCAACGGCAGCCAAATGCTCTAACCGTGCAGGCCGTCTTGGAAGACGTTTTCCTGCACCTTGCAGGGGTCCGCCTCCATGCCGTAGCAGCCAGTCGCACCGACGCCGGCGTCCACGCACGAGGCCAAGTCGTCCATATTCGTTTGCCCGATACCTGGAATATCCCGGAAGAGCGTATTCCACACGCACTGAACAGCCTCCTACCCGAGGATATTCGTGTTCGACGAGCCCAGCTCACCCACCAACCTATTCACGCCCGCTATGACGCCTGTGCTCGGCAATATTCCTATACACTTACCTGTTCCCCTTCCGTGTTCTCCCGGCACTTCTGTTGGTATGTCCCCTACCCATTTGATCCGGAGCTGCTCTCCGACGCAGCTTCCATCTTCGTTGGTACCCATGATTTCACAACCTTCTCAAAGCATCACCCTGAGACGCGCCATTACATCTGCACTGTTTTGGAGGCCTACTGGGAACGGCTCTGCCCGTACCGCTGGCGTTTCAACATTCGTGCCGACCGCTTCGTCTACGGAATGGTACGAGCCCTTGTCGGAGCCATGCTCCAGGCGGCCCGGCGTCGGCGGACTATCGAGGACCTCCAATACGCTTTGGCTGCCCGCAACCGCCGCTATGCCAGCCCATTGGTACCCCCGAACGGACTGGTATTGGAACGGGTTTTCTATCCCGAACACCTCGACGTATGTCCGTGGAAACCGGAGGACACGGCATGCTTGCCCCCCTTGCCATAGTGCTTACGCTAAGCCTTTCTGGCTGCGTTGACATCAACGTCTTCCCTCCCAGCGAGGATGCGCGGCTGGGAGCCGAGCTGGATCGGGAGATCCGAGCCAACCCCCATGAATATCCAATCCTGCATAACGAAAACGCACGGCAGTATGTGCAAGGTATAGTAGATCGCATCCTGGCTTCGCCCGAGGTCCAATACCGGGGCAAATTCGCCTACCGCGTTACCCTCCTTCATGATGACCAGACCATCAATGCCTTCTGCACTCCGGGGGGCTACATCTATGTGTACACTGGACTCCTGAGGTTCGTAGAAAACGAAGCCACCCTTGCCGCTGTTCTGGCACACGAAATTGCCCACGCAGAGCAACGCCATGCTACTGAGCGCATGACAAAAGCCCTCGGGGTACAGCTCTTGATGGATATTGTTTTGGGCAATCGCCCAGATCGTGCTACGGAGTTAGCAGCAAATCTCTTCGCAGGGCTGGCACTATTGGCAAACAGCCGCAGCGACGAAGCCGAGGCAGACGATCTATCCTTTCGCTACCTGCGCACCACTCCTTGGTACCCTGGTGCTCTAACCTTCTTCTTTGAAAAACTCGCACAGCAACGCCAGGTTCGCCTTGCTGCTCTAGAACGGCTTCTGTCCACCCATCCCTTACCCGAAGACCGAGTAGAGGCGATGCAGAAACGCGTCCAGACCGCGCAATTGCCACCTCCCACAGAGCAGAATTTGCGAGCCCGGCCATATCAGGACTTCCTTCGCCTACTCCCATAGATGCCC
This sequence comes from Candidatus Kapaibacterium sp., assembly GCA_025055465.1. Classification (GTDB taxonomy): domain Bacteria; phylum Bacteroidota; class Ignavibacteria; order Kapaibacteriales; family HRBIN21; genus HRBIN21. Next base: position 6,617 of record JANWXA010000003.1, on the reverse strand, counting down.
TCTGCTACAGAAAAGCTTGCTCAACGCCAACGTCAGGTACAAAGCCGCCTCTGCATCGGCCTGGATCCAGATGAGCGCCTCCTCCCCGCCGTATTACGTCGGGGAGAACCACAGCCTTGGAAACGATTCCTGCGGGAAATTACTGCCGCTACGGCACCCTTCGCCTGCGCCTATAAGCTGAATCTGGTCTTCTACGAACAATTTGGCTTTGACGGATGGCGGCTCCTGGAGGACACTCTCGCAACTCTCCCGGCCGAGTCTACCGTAATCTTGGATGGCAAGTATGGAGACGTGCCTCACACGGCTGAGTTGGCTGCCCGTACTGTTTTCGAACGCCTGGGTGTAGATGCTGTGACGGTCAATCCCCTGTTAGGAGCAGACTCCGTAGCCCCATTCCTATCGTACCCCGACCGCCTTATCTTCGTGCTGGCACGCACGTCGAATGCCGGAGCTCAGGACTTCCTCGCTCTCCGCTGCGAAGGTGGCCTCCCGTTGTACATCCACGTCATTACTTCCTCCCTACATTGGCCGCGACGAGCCGAGCTGGGATTCGTTGTCGGGGCAACTGCTCCAGAAGATTTTGCCGCCGTCCGCACATTAGCTCCATATACATGGCTCTTAGTGCCGGGAGTTGGCACTCAAGGAGGCGATATTTCCACCATTCTTGCAATAAACGGTGAGGCCCCACTCCTGGTCAATGTAGGACGCTCCATCCTTTACGCCTCGAGCGACAGCAATTTCGCCGAGGCAGCCGCGCATGCTGCTGCCGCATTTGCTCGTTCTGTCAGTCTTCCCCTCGGTGGGATGTAATGCACGATATCGCAGAACGTAAGCTGCAAGAAGCCGTCTGGCACCTTCTTTCTGATCCCGCCCGTGTGTGGCAGACGGTTAGCGGAAAGCGCCTCCAGATTTTAGCCCCTGGAGAGCTCAATGTGCATGAGGGCCCAGACTTTCAGGATATGGTCCTTCTTATAGATGGGACGCTGTACGTGGGGGATGGAGAGTTCCACCGCAGTGCACAAGAGTGGCAGGCACACGGACATGCCCGAGATCCGCGTTACAGCCGCGTCGTTCTGCACATTGTGACAACCCCCGTCACTACACCTCCGCCGAGGACGCCGGAAGTTCTGGTTGTCCCAGAACCAGAGATAGCAGAAGCCCTCAAGCATGCTGAATCAGTCTTACCCTCGGAGATCACTTTATCGCTGTATGAGCTTCAATATTTTGCTCTCTTCCGCCTGCTGCGGCACACCGCCGACTCCCGAGCCTACGCCCAGCAATGGGGATTCACGGAAGGCTTCTATCGCCTGCTTTCGGACTTCCTTCAGCGCTATCTCCAGAAGCGGCGCCGACCTGTTCACTCCCCTGGTAGTCTTGGTGAGTTCCTCCGAGCAGTTTCCTCTTCTCCGATCGCCCAGCTCCTTCACAGCTTTTACGCCGGCATCACCCCCAACATGGCATTGCAGCTCCAGGAGATCGCCCGCCAGCGGGTTGCCGGTGAGGGGATCCACCTCCGCCTGGAGGTACTTCTAAACTGCGTTGTCCCCTATCTCCTCGCCCATGCGGGAACGGAACAGAGAATAGAGCTGCTCTCATGGTATTGGTCTGCCCCAGCCCGGGCTCGTTATGGTCACCTGCGGCGCCGTTTTCCCACGCTCCCCCAGCGTTATATGTGGCAGCAGCAAGGTATGCTGGAATTCCTCCGCCAACGTGGTAGTGGCTTGCTTTGCCGTGAGCTGTTGGCCTCGTACCGCTTCGGCGATGTGCTGGAGTTTTATCGTACTGCCGAAGCAGTGTTGGGCTACTGACTCTTCCCCAGTCGTCGCAGCACTTGGACATAATGCTCCACCTGCTCTCCCTCCAGCAGGGGACTGTGTCGTACCACAGGGGAATCCAGTAAGGTAAGCGCCTCGGCAAACCGCTGCTGTTGTAAAAGAGCAGCGGCTAACACATAGCGCCTCATTCCCTCCAGCACTGGTTCGGCAAACGGAGCACACAGCAATTCCTCAACTTCTGCTAAGCGATCTAACCGCAAAGCTGCTTGCGCTGCCCGCAACCGTGCCCATAGACGTTGTTCGGACTGTAACTCCGGATGGTCGCTGCATTGACGCAAAAGCTGTAATGCGGTCTCGGTCTCCCCAGCGCTAAAGAAGGACATTCCCAAGTGGTACAAAACCCAGATATCCTCCGGACGTTGCTCGGCTTCCTTCTGGAGAAGTTCTATATTGCGGCGTGCCTTCGTTTGGATATGCTCCTGCGTGTAGCCATAATGCCAAATCAAGATCGGCGCCCGAACAATGTCCCAGCCCTGCGCTTCGATAGCTGGACGGATCTGTTCATGAACCCGTCCAACGTATGCGACTCCCTCGGCACGACGGAAAATGCGGGGATACCAGTGGGTCTGCACCAATGGCTCCCGTTTCTGCACCGATGCAACGCTACGAATCTGCACCTCCACGCCACCGAGCTGGGGTTGTTCCAGTAGATAGGCCTGGGCAAGGAATGTGTCAGCTTCTAACTCTTCGTCACTATCTAAGGCTAATACCCAAGGCATACGGACATAGCGAAGTGCCTGGTTGCGGGCCGCAGCAAAATCTCCCTCCCATGGAGCAAAATAAACCTCGGCGCCTAACTGCGCACACCGACTTGGGGTATCATCGCAAGAACCAGTGTCCAGCACCACGATTTGACTGGCAACGGATTGCACTGAGTTAATAGCGCGCTCAATCGTATCTGCACTATCCCGCGCCAGAATGACCACCGCTACTGGGAGCATGCACCCCCCTTACCTCTCGGGAAAAGCCTGAATGCTGTGCTTCCTACACTTCCTCAGCGGCCGCGCGACGTTGCCGACGCCGCGCGCGTATCATCTCCAGGCGGCGTTCTTCGGATGGTTTGAGATATACTGTATGACGTCGGTATTCTCGTAATACCTTGCTGCGCTCATACTTCTTTTTGAAACGCCGGAGCGCCCGGTCTATAGACTCGTTAGGTTGAACAACAATTCCTACAGCCATACTTCCTCACTTACTGTTGCAACCGTTCGATAAGCCGTTTCTCTTTGTTCTTTTTGAAGAGCACCACAATGGCATACAAACCGTCTGACAGCACTTCTTTGCCTCGCACAATACCATAGTCATCCCACGTCGGATGGTAGATAACATCTCCGACCTGGTACTCGCCGTGCGGCGCATATCGTTTAGAATCCTCCGGGGTCAACGGAACCACAGCTCCGTCGTTCCGTCCATTCCCTTCCAAAAGGTCCAGGTTCACCAACTGCACATGATGGCTCACTACACAGCGCGCCCACTGATGGCGTCCGTTCGGGGCATCTATTGGTTCACCAATGAATTCGTGACGTGTATATCGCATCAATACTGGGCAATAGAGCATGGCATACTTACGAGGCCGACGACGGCGACGTGTCGTTGTCATACCTTCACCCCAACAGTTGCACTTATACGGGTACAAAATTACGGCTTTTGAGGCGCTTACCCCCTACGGCTGCCACCACAGAAACCGGTGGATCCTCCCTTCGGGTCTACGACCGATCCCAATGTATATCCCTCTGGGCAAGTCTGAGAGTCCCCGAGGCGGGAGCCGCCGTCCCTGCCAGCACAGGCGTCCCATAAGGTCGTAGAGGCAAACCAGTTGAAACAGCCCACTCAGAGGCACATCTCTTTCAACGATGGAAGAGGGGACAAAGCGATACCACACCGTCAGCACCAACTCCTCTAAGAACTCATTCGTAATGATTGCTTGCTGTGCAGCATCAAACCGTATCCGAACAAGGGTTCCCGTCACTCGGTCCGAAACTACAGCGGATTCCACGTGCTCGGGCAGAGGATAAGCCCAGCGAAGCACCACAGTATCTCCCCTCCCACGCTGAACCAGAAGACGATGTTCCACAGAAAAGGTGTCCCGTTCTAACAGCGGTCGAAAATCCCGGTATGTCCACTTCCACTCCCCGTCCACAGTATCATAAAAGCGCAGAACAGCATGGAAAACATCCTGCGGTGGGTGAAATGGCGGGAGCTCCTGTTCTCCCAGGGCTGTGTCTATCCGGTTCGTTGCGCGTGCATCCACGCCCACGCTCAACCTCACCGTCTCCCCCAGCTCGTTCCCCACAGTGAAGGGGAGTTCCACACGCTGCTGCGAGCTACAAAAAGTGTGAACGAGGGTTGTCACCCCAAATACTGCCACGCACCAGTGCATTGCTTTCGAAGCCGTCCAAAAAATACGGATGGCACCCTCATATCGGGGTGCCACCCAGCAGCGCGTATAGGAAAATAGTCTATCAGCGGGAGATCACAACTGGCAGTAGGCGTATTTCCGGGCCTAACGCCGCCCGCAAGACGAAGTGTCCATTGGAAAGCAGGCCCATAGGCAGCTCTATCGTGTGTG
>JANWXA010000003.1:0-2203 GCA_025055465.1 Candidatus Kapaibacterium sp. | reverse complement strand
CGGCAGCAAGCTCACCTGCGTATACTGTTGCAATCTCTTCCCCAACCATGCTGTACAATTTGAGGATAACTGGCGCGGTCGTGGGGAGTGCGAGCTCAACTATGGCCCGATCAGTTGCTGGCTGGGGTTTTACGCTAATCCGTGGCGCAGCAACAGCACTATGCATCAAGAGTTGAACGGCGGTCACCGTCGGGTCTGTAATCCGTACCCCACTCCCATTGCGGAGTGTGCCCCACGTACGTCCCGCAGCGTCCGTTACGGTGTATTCCGCCGACGCAGGCCCATCCAATTGCAAATCAACAGGGTAGCTCACTCCTTGGAAGCGTACAACGGGGGAAGCTGCATCCTCTACGTACGCACCGCTACCAAAACGAGCGTCAAAGAGCTCTCGCGGTGGTACCGGAGGTAGCTCAAAACGTTCCCGGTCAACAGGCTGCGGACTCAAGTACAGGGCAGCTTCTTTCCCGGCAGCGTCCCGGAGCGTAAGGAGGGTGCTCTGCTGTAGTATCCGGTCACGGTACTCATCCCGAGCCACCACCGTTCGCGGTGTACCCGGCGCCTCTAGCTTCAGATAGCCCCTACCCCGGATCCTGAGCCAGTATCCTAAGCCCGGCGTGAGCTCGGAAACTTCAACGAACCCACGATCTGTTCTATATCCATAGACCCCACCAACTCGCTGTGGTAAAGGCTCGGCTCCGTAATTCTCAAACTGAATACGTTCAATGCCGATCGGCACCGACAGCCCGCCGATCGTGTTCCACCCATCATATAGGAGCACGTTATCGTTTCGGTCAACCCGCAGCAAGCGAACTCCGGCGATCTGTCGATCCACCGAGTCACTATACTTGACATAGTAGCCATAGCCAACTCGTAAGAGCTCCTCGGGCTGGTATTGGTTTTGCGAGAACCAGAAGGGAATGTTGATTGCCCGCGGGTAAACCATCCTCCAGTGAGGATTGGCCGGACGCACAGGCAACGAGAGCAAGTTCCACCCTTTCTGGATGACCGGGTACTGCACCACCAACGGATAGGTGTACTCAATCACAAAGGAGCGGATGCGCGCGTCTGTGATCGTATAGGACATTCGTGTACCGCCCGCAGGCGTTGCTTGGCGCATGTCTACGCCAAAAATTGCACCATTGAGAGTATCTCGGAGGAACAGGCGGGCACCTGCAGGAAAGTCCGTGGTGTCCCACGTCAGCACTACCGGATAGTTGAGGGAACCGCCAGCGTCAAACCGGCAAAGGAAAACAACGGTAGAATCAGAGAAGACATTCCGAATATCTCTCGATGCATACACCCCCACCAAGTCCCGCAGTCCATAGGGAGCTGTCCCCGGCGGTACCCTCGTCACCCCATCCAGATACCACCGTGCAAAGAAACTGCCAGCAACCGGCGGAGCATCGTAGATAGTCTCGCCGAAGAGCGTATCTACCCCGTCGGTTGCCCGAATACCCAGGCCAAAGACTAAAGTAGCCGCCTGGGGAATCGCTGCCGAATTCGTCACAGTAATTCGAATCCCACGCCCCAATTGGGCCAGATTCCGTGGATCGTTGTTCGGCTCAACAGGATTACGCACGTAAATGAAAGTAACGCGCAACCGGACAGGGGACACCGACGCCGACAACGTCCGGAAAGTTATGTACCCAACATAGATGCCTGCTGCATCTGTATTCTGGGGCAACTCTTGTGGATCACACAGAATTCGGAAGTTCTGAGGACGAGAAGGCGGCTGGGGGTTGTTCTGGATGTCCAGCAGAATAGTCTCCCCCAGCGTTCTGTCTATATAGTCTATCACACCTGACCGCGTGATTGCTGGTATGGGGTTTCTGTCACCGGGTGCCGCAGCGAAGGTCTGGAACTTGAGCCACCGGGCATTGGACTCCACGACGATATCTGTCAGGCGCGTTCCTTCTATTTCGTTGGTCACTACCAACTCACGCCGCCCATAGAAGACCCCTCGAGTCCAGGAAGCCGAGTCCAGCACAATTGGGTGAATAACTTCCCACTCATTCCCATTGGGAGCAACTTGGCGCACGACAGCATCCACTCCAATCCTTGGCTCAAAGCCAATCTGAGGCAACTCTGTTACAAACACGTACATCATTCCAGGCATGCTTGGATAGAGATTCGCTATGGGGAGGAGGCCCCGGTTGTCCACCCCTTCTAACCCTTCATACGATACGTTCCCCGAGGCTCCTCC
>JANWXA010000039.1 GCA_025055465.1 Candidatus Kapaibacterium sp. | reverse complement strand
CGGTGGGCGCCGCATTGGGGACCGGATAACCGTTATGCTCAACCGTGGACAGACCTATATGTTGCGGGGCAGCGGCGATGCGCCCTCAGGGCAGAATGACTTCAGTGGTAGCCGCATTTACAGCAACAAGCCCGTTGGCCTGATCTCTTTCCATATGCGCACTATGATCCCTATGATGCCCCTGTCCGGGCCGATTAGCCGCGACTTTCTTGTCGAAATGCTGCCTCCCATCTCGGCGTGGGGGAAACGTTACATCACTATTGAATACCAGCGCCGCGCTCGCAAGGGGGACTTTTTCCGCATCTTGGCTTCTCAACCGAACACGGGCTTCACCGTCCGCTGGTACCGCGGCGGGACCCTCTACGGTAGTATCTCTGGACGGCTCCGCAACGCTGGCGACTTCTGGGAGTACAACTACACCAATGCCGCGGACGACTCTTCCATCTACGGGCAATCCATCTGGGAAGCTGACAAGCCCGTGCTCCTGATGCAGTATTCCTACTCCGCCTTCTGGGATAACGACCCAAACTTTGACCCCTTTATGATCGTGGTAACCCCCGTGGAGCAGTACATCCGCTCTACCGTCTTCCAGACGCCCGCCAGCAAGGCATTTGCCACGAACTACTTCAACCTAATCGCAATTGGGGACACCAATGACCCTACCCAAGCTAAACTTAAGAGCATCAAGGTGGATGGTCAGCACGTCTGGCGCCGTAATCCTGAGCTCCTGGGTCAACGTATCCCAGGAACCAATCTCTACTGGGTTGTCCTCCGCATGCAGCCAGGTCCACACCGTATTATCGGCGAAACTCCCTTTGGCGGTTACATCTACGGCTTCAGCCAATACGATAGTTACGGCTGGCCCGCAGCCATGGCGATCAACAAAATTGACGAGCTGGACACGCTGCCTCCTGAGTTGCACAAGCGTGTGGAATGCGGCGACTGGGAAATCCTCTCCACCGAAATCCGTAACGGCAAGGAGGATGACAATCCCCGTCAGGTAGACCAAGGGATCGCACAGATTGAGCTGCTGGAGGGCAGCTACAATTATCGCCTGCGCTTCGTGACGGCCCAGGAGCTCAAGCCGTATCCGAAAGTAGAACGCTTCGTCTTCCGTGTGGAGGTCATTGACAAGCGTTACTCCGCCTTTGCTCGCATTGGCGTCCTGGACCGTGCGGGGAACCTGGCAATTGATTCTGTCTGGTATGTCGCCGATAGCCTTGTGGCACAGCCAGAAGAGCCTATAGACGCTGGCTCTGTCCGGCTTGGGCGCAGTCAAGCCTTGAGTGTGGCCCTCCGGAATGCCCGTGATAGCGTGGCAGTAGTGAAAGAAGCGCGTCTCCTGCTCGGCGCTGCCTTCCAAATTATGGCCGGCACAATCCCACCAGAGCGCCGCCTCAACGGTGGGGAAACTCACGTGTTCCAGCTCCAGTACCGTCCTACCCGAGAGCATGCCCCGAACGAGTATGACTGGGACACACTGTTGGTGCGCACCGAATGTGCTGAATTCCGCTGGGCGCTGCGCGGACGCGGTATCATGCCCCACATTTGGGTGGAAGACTGGGACGCTGGAACCATCCCCGTCAACACGACTATTTGCAACACGCAGGGACTGCTGATTCGCAATCCCGGCACAGATACGCTCACTATTACTGACATCCAGGGTGTACAAGTCCCCTTCGCCCTCTCTACCATTCACCCTCCGCTCCCTATTCAGATTGCACCGGGCAGCCAAATCCGCCTGACCACACCCTGCTACAGTCCTACGGTCGTCGGCACTAACACCATTGACGTCACGTTCGTTTGCGATGCGCCGCCGGGAGACAAGAATATCTCGAACTGGCGCGGGCGTGCTGTCCAAGCAGGTCCGTACATCACTTCGTACGACTGGGGCGAGCAACGGGTTGGGACCGTCCACGAGGCTTACCTCTATGTGCGCAATACAGGCAGCACGACTGCTTACCTAACGGAAATCCGTCCCCGTGGTCTGGCACCAGCGGGGACCTTCCGAATCCTATCCATTGAACCACAGCCCTCGCCGGGCAATCCCGTAGAAGTCAAGCCGAATGAGCAGTCTGAGGTACGTATCCGCGTCCGCTATACGCCGCTTGCCGAAGGCCTCCACCTGGATAGCGTGGATGCCTTCTTCACGAACGCTGACCACGTCACGGGCTATATCCGCGGTGTTGGAATTCTGCCCCGGCTGGAAGCCCAGGGACATACCTTTGAGTGCATCCTATTGGGCGAAAGCGCTGAAGAACCTGCCGCTGTTGTCTTGCGCAACCCCAGCACATCAGCCGACCTCGTCATCAGCGTCATTCGCTGGGCAGCGGCCAGTGACCCCGACTATACATGGCTTCAACCTCTGCCAACATTCCCCTACCGCCTTTCACGAAATGGCGGTGAGCTTCGGCTTGGTGTGCGCTTTGCTCCGCAGGCCGTTGGAGATCGCCGAGCAGTGGTGGAAATCGTCTCCGATGCAGCTCCGGCCCCGGATTCCATCGTTGTCACTCGCGTGGAGGTTCTCGGCAGCGGCTGCATCAACACCATCGCCGCTGAAGGATTGGACTTCGGCCAAGTGCTGACATGCGACCAACCCAAGGGCGTGTTCCCCGTCATCAACCCCAATCCTGCAGGCGACATCCTCATTGAGGGACTGGAGCTCGTTGCCGGCGACGTCACAGCCTTTGAGCTGCTGGAGCCCATCGCCTTCCCAGTCACCATCCCGGCCGGCGATACCCTCTGGGCTCGAGCCCGCTTCATGCCCACAGAAGTACGCCCCTATGAGGCAACAGTAGCAGTTCGGAACGCCATCAATCCCAACCTGCGTGTCACCCTCCGCGGTACAGGTTACCGGGTAGCAACAACGTACGCCCTCGAGCCTGCCCGGGCCTTCGCCGCACCCGGCGACCTCGTCCGGATGAGTGTCGTGGGACGTAGCGCCGCCTGGAACAAGGCCGCTCTCCGCTCACTACGGGGCGAAATCCTTTACAATAGCACGCTGCTGCAGTATATCCCTGGTAGCATTGAGCCGGGCCCAGCGTTGGACGCAACATGGCAACTCCAAGCTCAGGAGCTTTTAGAAGGCAACGGCAGAGCCCGCTTAGTAATTACTGCCGCCGGGCAAACCCCGATTACCCACGACGGCGAATTGTTGCGCCTGCGTTTCCAGACTTACTTAGGTAGCACGATGCAAACGGAGCCTCAACTGAGCATCCAGCTACCTGAACGGGAACAGTGCGTTGACGTCTCTACAACCCCGAATGTGGTCGCGCTGGGAGGTTGTTTTATCAACGGCCGCCTCATTCGCCTCTCGCCTGAGGGCTACATGCTGCGCCCCGTCCAGCCCAACCCCGTTCGCGATGGGGTATTACACGTAGATTTTAGCATTGGGCTAGAGGCTCCAACGCAGGTAGACATCGTCAGCAGCATGGGTGAGCATGTCTCGCTGCTGGTAAGCGGGACGTTGCCTGCCGGGCGATATCAGCAGGAGGTAGATGTCAGTCAGTTACCGGCCGGCGCGTATTGGCTCCGCCTTCTCTCTGGTCCCTTTACAGCAGTGGAGCGCTTCCTCATCGTTCGATAGGCCCTGATCCGGGCTGAGAAAAACACAGAGGGCGATCATCACGACCGCCCTCTGTGTGTTCCACTACCCGAGGTGCCGACCTCCTTTGCGGTGACCCCGGCTGGGATCGAACCAGCGACCCACGGCTTAAAAGGCCGTTGCTCTACCACTGAGCTACGGGGTCCACTATGCGGAAAGGGTGGGATTCGAACCCACGGTGCCCCTTGTGGGGGCACACTCGCTCTCCAGGCGAGCCCGTTCGACCACTCCGGCACCTTTCCCTTTGTTCTTGCAAAATTATGGAAAAATCAAGGCTGGCCCGACACGAATCCGCTGCCCTGCCGTCACGCCCAGCTTCGTCAGTGGAAGTTGCAATGAGACCGGTTCGCTACAATGTGGTGCTGGCTCCTTAGATGGGCAATCGGTGGAGCTACGCTTGCTGGTATCGCGGCTGGCGGGCTCTACATATACCTTCAGCAGCGCATCCCCAATGGAGAAGCGGTAGAATGCTGGATTCCACCTGGCAGCCGCACCCGGACGGCTCTGGGAATCGCGGCGTCCTGCTGCCAACTGCGCTTTCCGGAGCTCTTCGTCGCTATAGGAACAGTCCACGCCTTCGTAACCAGGAGTCATACCTACGCCGGGACCTACCGCTTCGGGCCAGGGACCCGGTATAGCCACCTACTGCAGGCACTCTTTTCCGGGAGACAGGTCCTGCGTGTACGCGTGACTATTCCTGAAGGCCTTACTATAACCCAGATAGCCTCTTTGCTTCAACAGCAAGCTGGGGTTGACTCTGCTCAGTTTGTTGCTGCAGCTTTCTCCGATAGCCTGGCCAGGCTGCGTGGCGCCCCCATCCCGTCGCTGGAAGGCTACCTTATGCCAGAAACATACGAGCTCTTTTGGCGCCATCCTGCAAGGGAAGTACTTGAGAGGCTTCTGCGGGAGCAGGACCAGCGTTGGCAGGAACGCTTCGCTGCCCGTGCCCGCCAACGTGGGCTTTCGCGTCACGAGACTCTTACATTGGCCTCCATCATTGAAGCTGAGAGTCCACATAGCGACGAGCGCCGCCGTATCAGTGGCGTCTTCTGGAACCGCCTGCGCCGTGGAATGCCCCTGCAAGCCGATCCCACGACAGCCTACGCCTTAGGCAAACCCGGACAACCGCTGGCGCGCTCGGAGCTGAGCACCACCCACCCCTACAACACATACGCTATCTCTGGGCTCCCGCCAGGCCCCATCAACAATCCCAGTGCCGACGCTATTGCAGCAACCTTAGAGCCTGAAGAACACGAATTTTTATACTTTGTATTGGTGCGCGACGGCTCGCGGCGACACCTCTTTTCACGGACTTATCGGGAACACCTCCGAGCCTCTACCCTCCAGCAAAGGAACCCGTGAGGGCTATGCTGCCTGCGGCCGTGCATACTGCAGACGGTAGAGCCGAGCGTAAATCCCATTACGGGCCATCAACTCGGCATGGCTCCCAACTTCCCGAACCTCACCCCGGTGTATGACAACCAGGCGATCCGCACGCTGCACCGTTGCCAAGCGGTGGGCGATTACGACACAGGTACGCCCTTCACGGCGCAGAGCCTCTATGGCCTTCTCCAAAAGGTGCTCCGTCTGAGAATCTACGTGGGCTGTGGCCTCGTCCAGGATAATGACATCGGCTCCGCTCACAAAAGCACGACAGAGCGCTATGAGCTGGCGCTCCCCAGATGAGAGGTTGACTCCGCGCTCGCCTACCACTGTTGCCAATCCTTGAGGTAGGCGCTCTATAAACGCCTCCATCCCAAGCTGACGCAGAGCATCTCGAACTTTTTCCTCGGCAATCCCCGATTGCCCAAATACGATGTTCTCCAGCACTGTACGGGAAAAGAGCACATCATCCTGGAGCACCACCACAATGCGCTGCCGAAGGCTCCGCTGTTGGAGCTTTCGGATGCTAAGTCCATCCACGAGTATGTCCCCCTCCTGAAACTCATAAAACCGACACAGTGCGTTCACCACCGACGTCTTGCCCGCACCTGTGGCCCCTACTAATGCTACCATTTCACCCCTATGCACCGTAAAGGACACATTGTGCAGCGCAGGAACAAGGCCGTCATAGCTGAGGCTGACATTTCGGAACTCGAGCCCCGACCGCAATGGTGGCATGGGGATAGCATCCGGAACGTCCTTTATCTCGTGACGAAGGCCGAGAATCCCAAAGATACGCTCCGCCGAAACCAATGCCGTTTGCAAGACGTTGTACCGTTCTGTTAGGTCCCGAACCGGGCGAAAGAACATCTCCACATATTGCATGAAAGCGATGAGCGTTCCAACGCTCAAGCTCCCCACACTCAAGGCCCCAGCGGCATACCAAAGTATAACGACGATCGCCAAGGCCCATACAACATCAACTGTGGGAAAAAACACAGCATAATAAAACACTGAGCGACGTTGGAGCTGTAGATAGCGCTGGTTGAGCCTCTCGAAGCGCTGAAATTGACGCGCCTGCTGGTGGAAAAGCTGTACGGTAGTAATGCCGCTCAGATGCTCGCTCAAGAACGCGTTTAGCCGCGCCAGTTGCTGGCGAATATGGCGATAGACTTTCCGCACCTTTACCCGGAAAACCAGACTGGCAATGAGCAACAATGGCAATACCGCCAAGGTAAGGAGAGCCAGATACCAGTCTGTAACCACCATAAAGGCGACGACACACAGAATCAGCAATACATCTGCTACGAGCATGACCAAGCCGGAGGAAAAGAACTCGTTCAAGCCCTCTACGTCGTTCGTCGTCCGCGTCACTAAGCGCCCAACAGGTGTAGTATCGTGAAAGCGCAGGGCAAGTCGCAGTATATGCTCATACACCTGCATCCGAACCGCGAAAAGCGCACGTTGCCCCACCCATTGCAACAGGTAGGTCAAGCCATACTGCAACAGGGCATGGACCAACACAACAGCAAGAATAGCCACCACCAACCAGATAAAGATTTGCGTCTCTTGAGCGCCGACCGCGTGATCAACAGCAAGCTTGCTCAAATATGGGCGCGCAGGCGCAATAACTGCGCTGAGGACGGCCATCAACAACGCCGCCACAAGCCACACAAGGTACGGACGCAGGAAAACAAAGAGGCGCTGTAGCAGGAACCAATCTATACCGCGAAGACCCTCAACCTCGCCGTCGCTATGGATTTCTACTGTCGCCATGGTCTCTGTCAGCCACTGCCCCTTGTTACCCCCGCATCGGAGGAGGGCACCGTACCACGACGACGCCATCGCAGGAGCTCCTGATGAATGCAGGAGACCGTATCTCCCCAGAGTTCTTGCGGGACAAGGACCCGCAGCGCCCATGGGGATTCCACAAAGCACGCCCTGCAGGATATTCCGGCATGCATCAGCCGTTCCAACATCGACACTGCCCACTGCTCCGGAGACTTACCTACAACGGAGATCAGCGCCTGTGGTGCAGGCCACCGTTCCCATGAGAGAGTTTCTTCCTCCCCCACCGAGGTCACAGGGGACTCAGCAACGAGAATACCCCCAGAACGAGACACGGCAGCAAGTAGCACGGAGGGATGGCCTATAACAGATCCAAACACCGACAGTGGACAATGGTATACCCAACATTGCTGCCGCCACGCCAACGCAAGCGGTACCGGGGCAGCCTCTCGACGAGCAAGAATAAGGGTTCCAAGAGCTGATGGTTCTGTGACACTCCGGACACGGACACGGATTCCGCTGGCCACAGCCGGCTCAATTGCCTCGGAATGGAGTACACGGGCCCCTGCAAGCGCCAATTCCCGCATCTCTACAGCCGAAATTTCTGCCACCAGCTCGGCATCAGCAACGTACGCCGGGTCAGCAGTAAAGACCCCAGGTACGTTTTTCCAGATTACCACCTCTTCCGCTCCAACAGCAACAGCAAAAAGGGCAGCAGAAAGGTCCGAGCCCCCCCGCCCCAGAGTGGTCGTTATCCCCTCAGGGGTTGCTCCAATAAAGCCTTGTGTAACGACCACCGCATCGCCCCGCAGGTGTTCCACAAGCTCACAGCAAACTCGCTGGCACAGCTCTTCAAGCTGGGGTCGAGCACGCCCAAAGGTGGCATCAGTTACAAGATAGTGCCGTGCATCAGCTAAGAGCACCGGTACTGGAAGGACCGTTCGGAGGGCATCTGCCACGATCCGGCTGGCAAACAGCTCTCCGAAAGCAAGCAGTGCATCCGAAGTCCTCGGCGTCAGCTCGCACAAATAAGCCACCCCCTGGCATAGCTGATCTGCCTGCACTGCTAACTCCCGCAATGCTGCCTCCGTCTGGAGGGCTGCCTCTGGAGGCAAAAGTTGTCGCACTTGAACGCAGTGCCACTCAAGGAGCTCCTGTAGTTCCCGGCGCGCCTCCACCGCATTCCCCGTGGCAGCCTGCTGGCCAATAGCGTACAATCGGTCAGTGACCCCAGCACAGGCAGAAACCACCACCACTGCTGACCTCTGCTGGACTGCCGAGAGCGCTCCTACAGCCTGCCGAATCGCCGCAGCATCCGATAGGATACTTCCACCAAGCTTGTGAACACGAAGTGCTGCAGAGTCCACCACAAACTTACTCTACCGTTGCCCGTTCCACCCCAAAGAAGAAATGGTAGCTCAAGCCCACCGCTAATGCCGCAATTTTAGGAGAATACCGGTCCGACACCGGCGGAGTTGGACCAAGCCGAACGAGTTCGTAGGACTTTGCCGGTAGCTTCGTCAGCCCATACGACGCAAAGAGCTGGAAATTGAGCCGCCCGCCTTTGGGGTCCTTGATCAGCGGCGCAGAGATGCCCAAGCGAAGCTCTATCGAGGCTCCCATATCCGATGTTGAAACATCCTTTTCCACATCCCCTTTTTGATTACGCAGAGTCCCGCCAAGCGGGATGCCGACGTTTACCCCCAACCCCAGCACGTTCAGGTAAAAGGTTGGCGCAATACCGAGGTAACGGTAATGTTGTGTGAAGGTGTTCCCCTCGTGTGTCGTATCGGCATCGCCGGGCTTAGTAATGAACGCATGGCTGGAGTAGCCGATATCCAGACCCACACAGATCTCGCCATAGCGATCCAGTGGCAAGATTCCCTGTGCCCAGATATCGGGTATGCCCGTGAAGGCAACCCCTGTCTTCGTCCCGGAGGGGATTTCGCCCGCATTGATACCGAACTTGGGATGCACCCCAGCTCCCGCTGCAAAGCGGTAAATAAATTGAGCTGAAACGACGGGGGCTAAGACAAGCAGCAACCCCGCTTCCAGCAGTAAGAGACGCTTCATCTGAGCTCCTCCGAAGCTTGTGAGACATCCGCTGCATGTTGTTGGCGCAACTGGCGCAAGTACTCGCGCTGTTGAAGACGCTGCTGGCGCCGGAATTCTGCTTCTTGCCAACGGCGTTGTTCCTCCAGCGTCTGAGGCTCCACCGGCGGCACGGGAAGCGGCTTCCCATACTGGTCAATAGCCACAAATGTCAGATATGCTGAGGCAGCGTGAGTCCGTGTCCCGTTGATGGGGTCCTCCCGAAAGACCTTGACACCCACCTCCATGGAAGTGCGGAAGGCACGGTTGACGGTGGCAAAGATATGCACTATATGCCCAATGCGGATAGGCTCCAGGAAACTAATACTATCCACCGCGGCCGTCACGCAGACCTTGCCCGCATGACGCATTGCCGCAAGCGCTGCAGCGATATCCATCCACTGCATGAGTTGACCGCCAAGCACGTTCCCGAGCTGGTTCGCGTGGTTGGGCAAAACCAGGTGCATCATCTCCACCGCCGAAGCCAGTGGCGGCTTTCCTGCAGGCTTATGGGGGAACTCCTCTCCCATGAGTAAGAGCAGCCGCTAAAGTTTCTACAACCTTCCGCTGTGTTCCGTCTGGAAATAGACGGCGATAGGTGTCAACTGCTTGCTGAGCCTCATACCAGCGCCCCAACTCTACAAGCACCTCTATCTTGCCAACCCAGGCCAGTTCGACAAAGTCCGTGTCCGTATACTGCTGCAGCACAGTATCGTAGTAAATGAGTGCTGCTTCTGGGCTCCGAAGCTTCCGATAAAGATATGCCACACTGTACTCCCGCTGAGCCAGCTTGTTGCGCATGCGACGAACCTGGCGTTCAACCTCGGGTAGCAGAGAATCAGCGGGATAGAGATACCGAAACTCCATCAGAGCTTGAAGGGCCTTGTGGGTATATTCTTGGTCTCGATCGTATGGCGGCGAGAGCGCTATATACGACAGCCCAATCTTGTAAAGGGCTTCCCGAGCGTAAACACTTTGGGGATATGCCTGACGCAACTGTTGGTAAAGAAAAGCTGCCATAATGTATTCTTCACGTCGAAAGCGCAACTCCGCCAGCAGAAAAAGAGCATCGTCCGCGTACTGGCTTGCAGGATACTGCGTGCGGATGATTTCCAACCATTTCTGCGCCTGCATGTCTTCTTTTTTCTCGTATGCCAGCCGGGCTGCCCGATAGAGAGCCTCCACATCCCGTGCATCCGGCTCCGGAATGCCGGCACAAGCAGCCCATAGGGTAAGCCCTATGAGAAAATACAGCACCTGCATAGTAATTACAAAATTAGCCTTTTCCAGCAGCCAGTCTACCGGCAGCTTTGCTTGCCCGCGTTTTATGCAAAATCAACGAATTTTGCAAGCTTTGCTAAAGTATCATTTAGTACTCGCATCATAAGTATGCCACACCCTGCTCCACAGCCACGTGACTCCGAGGACCCTGCGGCTCAATTTCAAGCCCTGTGGGAGATCGTTCGCCTCCTACGACGGGAGTGTCCTTGGGACCGCGAGCAAACCCATGCCTCGATCGCTCCCCTACTGATCGAAGAAGCGTATGAATCCGTAGAATCCATCCGCAACGGCGCCACGGATGAGCTTGCACGCGAATTGGGTGACCTCTTGCTTCATGTACTTATGCACTGCGTCATCGCCGAAGAGGAGGGTGAATTCCGACTCAGCGAGGTCATCGCTCAGGAAAGTGCCAAACTGGTACGCCGCCACCCACACGTTTTCGGATCCGTTGAAGCCAACAGCGCTCACCAGGTCAAGCAGCGCTGGGAACAGCTCAAACTCCATGAAGGACGCCAGTCTCTTTTAGACGGAGTTCCAAAGAGCCTGCCGGCGCTACTCCGGGCACAACGCCTGCAAGAACGGGCCGCCGCCGTTGGTTTCGATTGGACCTCCCAACAGGACGTATGGCACAAAGTAGAGGAGGAGCTGGCTGAGCTTCGAGCTGCCGTGCACTCCGGCAGCTCCTCTCACATTGCCGAAGAGCTTGGCGATATCCTCTTCGCTCTGGTCAACCTTGCCCGCCTTGTGCAGCTCAGTGCTGAGGAATGCCTCCAGGCTGCTAACGATAAATTTGTTCGACGCTTTCAGTACATGGAGCAACATGCTCGAACTCAGAACACCCCTTTACAGACCCTTTCCCTGACTGAAATGGACGTTCTGTGGGAGCAAGCCAAGCAGCGGGAGAGCCAGGTACCCGGGGAATGAGCAAAGGCGGAGCATGGCGCTTGTCTATCGGGCTCCTCCTCCTTGGAGGGATCTTTCTTTGGCTTTACAGCCATAAACTCTGGACTAATGCCGAAGAGCGCCGATTGGATTCCCTCCTCCGTATCCCGCCTTCCGACTTACCTGTAACAAAGGAGGACAGCCCCGACCTGCCTCCGATTACCACCACCCCCGAGCCTCAGAACATTGACGAGATGGACACGCTCCCTACCCTTGCCGCCGCTTGGGGGACTGCGGCAGCCCGCCCACCTCGGTGCCACAACTGCGTCGCCATCGCCATCATTGGAATAGACTCCCGTCTGAACGATCCCACCCCCCACGCCGACGCCAACCACGTACTATTGATAGAGTTACCTTCCGGACGCATCACTATCGTCGCCATCCCACGCGATACCCCAGCCGACGCTGGCTTTCCGGATACAAGCCAATTCAATAAACTCACAAATGTTCGAGCTCACCGGGGCCTGCAAGCTCACCTGACAACTTTAGCCCAGCTGGTAGGAATTCCAGCGATTCATTACTATGCCGAGATTAGCTTTTCCCAGGCGTTTGCCCTCTTGCGCCTGCTCCGCTTCGAAAATCCCAGCGATGTCCTCCGCATCTTGCGAGCCCGAACAGGGATTTGGGAAGATGACTATCATCGAGTTTATACACAGGCACAATTCATTCGACAGCAGATCTTACGCTGGTTTGATTCCTACGACACCCCGTGGGGTCTGGCCCTGCTGCGCGGCGCTTTAAGCTTAGTTCGGACCAATCTCACCGTCGGAGTGTTGACTCGTTTAGCCGATTCCTTGCACGTCCACGGCTTCCCTGCCGACGCAGCATCTGTCCCGATAGTTGTCTAC
>JANWXA010000038.1 GCA_025055465.1 Candidatus Kapaibacterium sp. | reverse complement strand
AACCACAATAACAGTATCGTGGGCGCATGGTTGAAGCCGGATACGGAAGCGAGCTTCCATCCAGCCGGTGTCGGTCGGGAAAACGCTAAAGGTGAGCACTGTACCCTGCCGTGGGATAGGCAGAGGCGGCGTAGTTTCAACACGAATGCCCGCGTCCCCGCCGATCCAGTCAATCCGAACAACAGCTGCGCTGTCTCGGCTGCGCCACGGAAGCTGTGCTGAGGTTCGGATCCCACAAGGAGCTGCGGCAATAACCAGCGTGTCCCTGTCAGGGAAGCCGTCCCGGCTCCGCCCCATACCGATGAGCTCAACTCGACGGACCATGCCGTCGGGGAATGTTGCAACCAGTTGTGCTCGGTGTAGTCCGGTTCGCGTCGGCTCGAACCGCAGAGGGATTGGAGTCCATGAGCACAGAGGAAGGACAGCATTCGGAGGGAAGTTCCCCAAACGGAAGGCCGAGGCGTCGGTCCCGCTGAAGCTCAGCGAGACGGCACTCTGGGTAAAGGAGCGGTTCTCCAGCCGTATGAGAAGCTCGGCACTGCCCGGTATACAGACATCGGGGAAGACTACTGTATCACGCTCAAAGCGGCGTTCCGGCGGACCATACCGCCAGACCCCCTGCCCAACGACCCAGCCTAAAGTATCGTTGACAAACCAGATATCGTCCAGGTGCAGCACGGTGTCAATGCCGCAGTTACGCACCTGCCATGTTTGCCCACCATCGGAGGTGTGGTAGGCGGCACCGTTATACCCACATGCCCATCCTACTGTCGCATTTAGCAGAAAGGCACCAAACATCGGCTTCCCAGTAGAGAATTCGCGCCACGTGGCGCCACCATCTGTGGTAAAGCGCATGCCGCCGGCGTTGCCCTGTCCACTGCACGTGGTACCGGCAAAGGGCAAGAGGAAGGAGTTACCTACATGCGTTATTTCCTCTTGCCAGACATTGGAGCCAGAATTAGCGATAACGTTCCATGTCTGCCCGCCATTCGTGGTGCGCCAGAGGCGACCGCTGCTGACAGCAAAGCCGGTGCCATCCGCATAGAGCAAAAGATCGGTCAGTCCACTGTTGGGCTCGTTTCCAGTAAAGAAACTCCATGTAACCCCGCCGTCTGTACTGCGAAAGAAGCGCTGTGGCACACTTCCACAGCCACCACCAACGACCATGACGAGGTTGGAACTGAGAGCGTAGCAGCCCCACAAGGCAAGGGCGCTATCGGGCGTCACCTCTGTCCATGTTGTTCCGCCGTCGGTGGTGCGCCAGATGCCGTCTGGACCAGAGGTATAGCCTACCTGCGAGGTCGCAAAGTGAATGCTTTCCAGTTGGTTGGCGCCTTGGATCTGCGTCCCCTGCCATGTCTGCCCACCGTTGGTGGTGCGGATAACCATGCCATTGAAGCCACAGACCCAGCCGTACTGTGGGTTGGAGGGGAGAAAGAATACATCTAACCAGTAGTTGCTGCTATACGGCGTGGGGATGGTGGTGATACGATGCCACTGCTGGGCAGTAGCTGGCAAAGTGGCTACGATCAGGAAGAGGAGAAAGTGTCGTGAATGCATAGGATGTCTGTCCGGCAGTTCTACCAGGAAGCCACAGCAAAATACACTAAACACTGCATATAGCAGGCAGTCGAGGACTATAAGGTGCCCATCACGCGATGGATGCCCTGATCCATGAGGTGGAGTAAAACAGTGCGGCAAAGTTCCTGGGTAGGTGACATGGACCGGCAGTGCAGGAGATAGTCGCGTGGCAGTTCATCTGGCGGTTCGTACCGAGGGGTTAGGCGTTCAAATTCCCGGATACCAGCGTCGGAGTCGGTGGTTTTCCCGCGCCGTTCCACTATGCGTTGGCGCAGTATTTCTGCGGGAGCGGAGAGCTCTACAAAGAGGGGCCGGATGGCGTGGCGCTGTGCCTGATGCATGAAAGACGCCCGTAGCTCCTGCCGTGCGAAGGTGGCGTCTATAATAGCGCCGCCCTGGAGGGATAGAAGGTCAATAGTGCTTTCCCAAAGTTGGCGATAGGTTCGGCGGGTCATCTCTGGGGAATACAGCCACGGGCGGAGCCATTCAGGACTGGGTTCCAAGGCGGGTAGCCCAGCCAAGGTCTTGCGGACGGAGTCGGAGCTGACAACCTGCCATCCCAGCTCCTGAGCGATAGCGCGAGCCAATGTGGTCTTGCCTGAGCCGATGGGGCCCATAATGACCAGTACGGTCGGTCCTGATCCAACGGTCGCATAGCGGAGGGCAAGCTGGAAGTAGCGGCGGGCTCGGTTGTAAGCGCTGGCACGTTCGCGTTCGGGAATCCCTGGCGATGTCCCCCGGAAACTTTCCACTTTCCCTCGGACATAGGCACGGTAGCACTTGTAAAAGTCGGCCAGGAGCTGGATGTCGGGATCCCGCAATAGGGTTGCTGCCGTTTCCAGAGCGATGGCACTCAGTGTGGGATAGCCGTAGTAATCCAAGTCCATGGCTAAAAAGGCAATGTCATTGGCAACGTCGATACAGCGAAAGCGCTCGTTGAACTCGATACAGTCGTAAACAAGGATGCGGCGTTCTGTATAGGCAATATGCTCACTGTGGAGATCGCCGTGGCATTCCAGAATGCGCTTGTGCTCGAGTCGGCGTTGAAAGAGTGACGCTGCCTGTTCGTACATTGCTTCGGTATAGCGGTAGATGAGCTCGTATGCCAGCGGTGAGATGGTTATTCTGACAAAAGGTCGCGTTTGGTCGAAGTTCTCGTCTGTGCTGATGCGGAGGCGTTCAAGAGTTCCCCATTCCAACACTTCTGGGCTAGGATGCTGTCCGGTGTAGAGCCGGCGGACTATGGAGCGGATAATGCGACGAATGTCGGCGGGACGGACGGCGTGACGCCCTTGCTGGAGCCGATAGCGGAGTACCCACTCTTCAGGAATGTAGCGCATCTGGAGAGCGTACTCTACGGGGAGCCTGTTCGTTCCGAAGCGGAGCTTGCCGTCTGGTGACCGAGTGATTGGGAGGATGCGTCGGTAGATGCCAGGCGCCAACCGGCGGTTGAGCTCTAACTCCCTCCGGAGGAAATGGTGGCGGCGTTCTAAGGTGGAGTAGTCGAGAAACCCCAGATTGACCGGCTTTTTGACTTTGTACACCCAAGGGGGTGCCAGTGCTACGTACGAGGCATGGGTTTGGACGATGTGAACCTGAGGAGGGTGATGGGGGTAGGAGTCGGGGTTGGTAAGGAATGCCAGGAGTTCGTGTGGGGAGACAGGTGATGGTTCGGGATCCGACGGTCGCGGCAGGGGAGGGCTACCTTCGTGAGGCATCAGTTTGGGCAGCGCTTGTGGGCGCGTCGGTGATGGGGCGGAAGCGGTAACCAACGTTTTTAACTGTTTCCACAAGCTGCGCAAAGCGCCGTAGCTTTGTCCGGATTTTGGTTATATGGACGTCTACTGTGCGCGGTGTTACAACCTGGCTTTCCCCCCAGATAAGGCGCAGCAGTTCCTGCCGCGAGAAAACTCGCCCCGGGTTAGCCGCCAAGAGCGCCAAGAGCTCAAATTCCTTCCGAGCAAAGAAAACCTCACGTCCATCTACTATGGCGCTGTAGCTGGCACGTCGCAGCTCCAGTCCGGCGATCCGGATGGTTTCTGGAGCAACCAGTACTTCGGTGCGCACTCGCTCCCGAAGTCTCCGTAGGATGGCGCTCACGCGAGCAGCAAGAAGGCGTGGGCTAATGGGTTTTACAACGTAGTCGTCTGCCCCCAGTTCGAGTCCTACAATCTGGTCTATTTCATCGGAACGGGCAGTTAGGAAAAGCACGGGGATGGAGGCTGTTTCTGGTATTTGCCGTAACCGGCGGTAGACCTCGAAACCATCCATTCCTGGCATGATGATGTCCAACACGATGAGCTCGGGGCAGGCCTGCCGAGCTAATTCTATTGCTTTATCACCATCGTGAGCCACGATGGTATGCCAACCGTGTTGTCGAAAAGTGTAGGTGAGCAGATCGGTGATGTCCCGCTCGTCGTCCACAACTAAGATGAGAGTCCGTTCACTCATTGCTGGGAGAGGTGTGAATCCTACGGGGACCTTGGTCTGCTACAGGTTTTACATGGCGTGGGCTCGATAAAGCTCGTTAATGCGTCCCCAGTGGAGGTTTGCCAGGAAGTTGTCTACGTATCGGGCGCGGGCGGGGCCGTCTTTGTGATAGTACGCATGTTCAAAGACATCGCAAGCAATCAGGGGGATACCCCCCCAGATGGCACCGTAGTGATGTTCATCCACCAAGACGTTGAGGAGCCGTCCGCTGTATAGCCGATCGTGAACCAGCAATGCCCAGCCGGAGAGCTTTGCTGAGAGTGCTGTTGCCTTGAAATCGGCTTTCCACACGTCAAAGCTGCCGAATTCTCGTTCAATGGCGGCGACGATGTCTGGGCCCTTTGCGGGATCACCGTCACCGCCGAGGACTTTCCAGTAGATGTCATGGAGCAATGCGCCGGCGTGATTCCATGTAAAGCGGCGTTTGAGCTCGCCAATGTGGGACCAATTGCCGTTCGCAGCAGAACGATCGGCGCGTTCCAGCTCTTCCTCAATCCGGTTGAGGGCGGTTACATACCCTTTGTGATGCGTATTGTAGTGCCAGTCCGTAGTTTCCGGGGAAACAACCTCCCTAAGCAGTTCACGGGCTTCTTCGTCAGAGTAAGGTCGCGGATTGAATTTCCATTCGTACGGCATGGCTTTGCTGGACTGGGCTTGTGGAACAATTTATACGGCGAAGGAGTGTCCGCAGCCGCAGGTGCGGACAGCGTTTGGATTGCGGAAGGTAAAGCCGCGCTGCATGAGTCCACCGGCGAAGTCCAGCATAACGCCCATCAGGTAAAAAGCACTGCGCTGGTCGATGAAGACGGGGATGCCAGCGGCATCCATCACGAAGTCGCTCGAGCGCGGCTGCGCATCAAAGCCCAGCACGTAGGAGAAGCCAGAGCACCCTCCACCCCGAATACCTATCCGTAGACCGAAGTGAGCAGGGATGTTCTGTTCTTGCCGGATACGGTGGAGCTCTTCCAGCGCTCGGGCCGTAATGACGATAGCATCGCCGCTGTCAGTGCCTTCAATAGCGAAGCAAAGCTGAATGTCCTGCATCGTGGTCTCTGTCATGGCGTCTGCTCAGCCTCGGTGTATTCGACTAACTCGGCAAGGGTCATGGAATTCAGTATACCCCGGAGCCGATGTTCTAAGACGGCAAGCGGGTGGCGAATCGTGCAACGGGGAAACAAAGAGCATTGGTCCTCGCCCAGACGGCAGTCTACCAGACCTGCCCACGGGTTTTCCACGGCATCAACAATGTCGGCGACGGTAAGTATCTGGGGGTGTTGAAGCAGGATATATCCGCCGTGAACCCCGTGGTGGGCGCTCACGATTTGGGCTCGTACGAGTTGCTGAAGAACTTTCGCCAGAAACTCGCTCGATAGTTGGTAGGCTTGGGCGATTTCCCGGACAGAAGCAATGCTGCGGTGACGCGCCAAGTACTGCAGCGCCAGCAATGCGTATTCTACCCGCCGGGAAAGGCGCAGCATGATTACTGGTCGTAATCTACAATGATTCGTTCCGTTAGCGGAGTGGACTGGCACGTCAAAATGTAGCCTTGCGCCACCTCTTCCTCAGTCAGCGCGTCGTTGATTTCCATGTGGACGCGTCCTTCCAGCAATTTTGCCCGACACGTCGCGCAATAGCCGCTCAGACAGGAGTGGGGTGCGTCCAAACCTGCTTCGATTGCGGCATAGAGAAGGCGTTCGTGTGGCTGCATTGAGAAGGAGCGTTGCTCGCCGTAGAGCCGAACGGTGACCTGCACGTCTTGAAGTTTCGGAGATTCTGCTGTTCTTTCGGGTTTGCCGATTGGCGATAGCGAGTGCAGATCCGACATAGTGCTTTGTATTGCCAATTGCCACATTACATCAAGCCCAGTTGCAGGCGGGCAGTTTCGGACATCCTACCCATGTGCCATGGAGGGTCGAAGGTAAGCTCAACACTGACCTCGCGAACGCCAGGCACCTGCCGGACGGCGTCTTCTACCTGGCGTGGCAATAGATCGGCGACTGGACATGCTGGAGCAGTCACTGTCATGACGATGTGCACATCGTTGTGAGGATCTATGTCAATGCGGTAGATAAGCCCTAAGTCCCAGATGTTCACGGGAATTTCTGGATCATAACAAGTTTTGATCGCCTCGATGATACGGGTCCGTAGTTCGCCATTCGGGGCGGTTTCCGTGTCTGGCTTGCTTCGACCACGGGTTGGGGGTTCCTGGAAGAGGAAACCGCGCCCGCCCGGTCCTTCAGTGTAATCCAGCGTGACCCCCATGAGATGAAAGATGCTCCGGGAATCTATGACAAAGCGAAGATCATCAAGCGGGAATTCGTAGTCTTCAGGGCGGGTTTGGGCGTCAAAGCCAAGAGTGTATGGAATCCGCCGGGGTGTGGGACCGGTTCTAACACCAATGCGTACAACGTAGTGGTCAGGAAGGTGGTTTATTAAGCGTAACTCCCGTAAAGCCGCAAGCGCACGTTCGGTAATTTGAACATCATCCTCGCTGTCGGCACCTTCGATCCAAAGATGGACAGGAAGCCGTTGGGCACTCTGCCCTTCGGAGGATATCTCCTGCGCGCTCATGATACTACTCTTCTGTGGTAGTGACCTCTGGGACATTTTGCAAGGCTGCTCGTAGAGTATGCCACGCAAGGGTGGCGCACTTGACACGGGAAGGGAATTCCCGGATGCCGGCGAAAGCCGCCAGAGTCCCCGGTTGCGCTGATGGGGATTCGATACCCGTTACGAGCCGATGGAAACGCTCGAAGAGCTCGTCGGCTTCCTTTACTGTTTTGCCCTTTAGAAGTGTGGTCATAACGGAGGCGGAAGCCTGGGAGATAGCACATCCTTTGCCGCGGAAGCGGATGTCTACAATGTGGTCGTTGATAATGCGAAGCGCTACTTCTAAGCAGTCACCGCAGAGGGGGTTATTCCCTTCAGCTTTGTGGGTGGCATCGGGTAGTTCCCCAACATTGCGGGGATTGCGGTAGTGCTCGAGAATTATTTGCTGGTAAAGCTCGCGCAGCTCGTCCATCCTTTACATGCGGAAGAATGCCACAGCTTTCTGGAGTGCGGCAACGAACCGGTCAATCTCCTCCAGCGTATTGTACAGGGCAAAGGAGGCACGCGATGTTGCCGGCACACCGAAGAAGCTCATCACTGGCTGTGTGCAGTGGTGCCCAACTCGAATGGCGACGCCCTCGCGATCGAGGAAGGTCCCGATGTCGTGGGGATGGACGTCGTCAACGACGAAGGAAATAATAGCCGCCTTCTGGCGTGCGGTTCCGATAATGCGCAAGCCAGGGATGCTCTGCAAGCGTTCGGTGGCATACTCCAGCAGTGTACGTTCGTGGGTGGCAATGGTGTCCAGGCCAAGAGCTTGCACGTACTCCAGGGCTGCTTTAAGCCCGACTGCACCAGCGATGTTTGGAGTTCCGGCCTCGAACTTATACGGGATCTCGTTGTACAGTGTGCGCTCAAAGGTTACCTGCCGTATCATATCGCCGCCGCCCTGATACGGTGGGAATGTTTCCAGCCAACGACGCTTTGCATAAAGGGCCCCAATGCCAGTTGGGCCATAGACTTTGTGCCCGGAAAAGGCGTAGAAGTCGCAATCCAGTTCCTGGACATTGACTTGCAGGTGGGCAATGGCTTGGGCGCCATCTACCAGCACGGGGATGTCGCGTTCGTGCGCTTTTTGGATGAGCTCTCGGACGGGATTGATGGTGCCCAAGGAGTTGGAAACGTGAACGATGGCAACCAGCGCTGTCCGCTCGGTGAGCAGCGCTTCGTAATGATCAAGGTCTAACTCCCCTTGCTCGGTTATAGGAATGACGCGGAGCCGTGCTCCGGTCTGTTCAGCAGCAAGCTGCCACGGTACGATGTTGGAGTGGTGCTCCATGTGGGAAAGTACAATTTCCGAGCCTTCGCGTAACCTGGTCCGCACCATGCAGTGTGCTACAAGGTTGATAGCCTCCGTCGTTCCGCGGACGAAAACGATCTCCTTTGGCGAAGGGGCCCCAAGATACTGCTGGACGGTGCGTCGGGCGGCTTCATAATGCTCTGTTGCCTGCTCGCTAAGATAGTATACGCCACGGTGGACGTTGCTGTTGAGCGTACTATAGAAGTGCCGAAGTACTTCAATGACGGTACGGGGTTTCTGTGTGGTAGCGGCGTTGTCCAGGTATGTCAATGGTTTGTCGTAGACCGTGCGTTGCAGGATAGGGAAATCAGCCCGCCACGTAGTGACTATGGTTTCTGAGAGCGGTGTAGCTACGGGGTCCATTGTACCACCTCGGCATGAGGATGAGCTCGTTCAGCGATGGCCTGGCTTGCTGAGGAGCGTAAGAGCTCGTCTGGGAGCGTAGTGAGTGCTTCACTGACGAAGGCATGTAAAAGAAGTGCCCGGGCGTGGCTTTCTGGGAGCCCGCGTGAGCGCATGTAAAAAAGCGCCTCCTCATCTAAGGTTCCTGCTGTTGCGCCATGGGTACACCGAACGTCGTCGGCATAGATTTCTAATTGTGGTCGGGCATTGACAGTTGCCTTTTCTGAGAGGAGCACTGCGCGGTGTGCTTGATAGGCGTTTGTCTTCTGGGCGCCGGGGTAAACGTGGATCCGACCGGTGAAAGTAACCGTTCCCTGCTCATCCGCAACGGATTTGTAGAGTTGATTGCTTGTGCAGCCCTCTGCCCGGTGTTCCACAAGAGTACGGTGGTCTACCACTTGCTGCTTATTGACCATCGTTGCTCCGAAGAGTTGAGCGTCCGCGCTGGGTCCGCCAAGGCGAATATACAGATTATTGCGTAGCAATGCCCCGCCGAGGGCGACAGTCCAGACGCGCAAACGAGCGTGGGCAGCCAGTTTGACTCCGACTGTTACAATGGCGAAAGCGGGTGTAGGGGGTAATTCCCAGAGGATGAGCTCCAGTTCGGATCCGACATCGAGAGATACTTCGGCGACGGCGTTTGTTAGGCTGGGGTGGCTGCCTGTGGCGTGAAGGCTTATCGCGACGCGCCCAAAAGAATTCGGTTGGACTGCGATGTTCAGCCGCGGTTGGGCGAGTTGTGGCTGCATTTCCGCCGTCGTAACAAGCGCAATGTGAAAAAGCTCTGAGGGTGCATCCTCTACGGTGAGGAGGATAGCATCTGGGGTCAAGGCTGTGTTCAGAGCGACGAACGTTTCGCTTTCCGGCTCCAGAATCTGCCCGATCGGGAATTGGGCTGAGTGTGTGGAAGTTTGTGAAAGGCTGAGGCTCTGGATTTGGAAGCCTGCAGCAGCCCTCGATGTGAGCAGTAAACCGTTGGCCACCCACAGGTGGGGTAAGGGCAATTTCCCCTGTAGGGTGAGGTGCTCTGCTAAAGCAGTCGTTGTCGGCGGTGAAGGCGGCTCGAGGTTGTAGGAGGGGCGGAGGACTGGGGCAAGGCTGGTATACTTCCAATTTTCGTGGCGTGTCGTTGGAAACCCCATGCGCTGGAATGCTTGGAAGGCGCGATGACGAAGGGGATGGTTGGGTGCCCACCGGTAATGGTCTCCCGTTTGAATTCGGCGTTCGAATGCCTCGGTAAGGCGGGAGTGTAAGTCTTGTAGGCTCATGGCTCGTCAATCGTCGGGAGTACCAGTTCCTCTCCTTCGGTTCGGAGCCAGTCGTAACCACGCTCTTCCAGCTCCAGCGCCAGCTCCTTACCGCCGGAGCGCACAATGCGCCCGTCATAGAGCACGTGCACGACATCAGGAATGATATAGTTGAGGAGGCGTTGATAATGAGTGATCACAACGAAAGCCCGCTGGGGCGAGCGCATCCGATTGACTCCGGAGGCAACAAGTTTCAGCGCGTCGATGTCCAGTCCGGAATCGGTTTCGTCCAAAATCGCCAGTCGTGGTTCCAGCAGTAGGAGCTGGAAAATTTCGTTGCGCTTTTTCTCCCCGCCGGAAAATCCTTCGTTGACGCCGCGCTGGAGGAAGCCAGGGTCAATGCCAACCCACTCCATACGGTCACGAGCCAGGGTCAGGAACTCTATTGGGTCGAGTGGTTCCAGTCCCTGTGCCTTTCGGATTTCGTTGAGCGCTGTCCGGAGAAAGGTGGCCATTGTAACGCCAGGGATTTCCACTGGGTACTGGAACGCCAGAAAAAGGCCGGCGCGGGCACGTTCTTCGGGTTCCATTTCCAGGAGGTTGCGCCCGTCATAGAGTATTTCCCCTTCCATGATTTCGTAGCCCTCGCGTCCGGCTAAAACGGCTGCCAGAGTGCTCTTCCCGGAACCATTGGGCCCCATGATGGCATGGACTTCCCCAAGAGGGATTACTAAGTCTACCCCACGCAGAATCTCCTTTCCTTCTACAGCAACCCGTAAGTTTCGTATGCTGAGAATCGGCTGCATTGGTTCCCTGTACTTTGGTTTATCCCACACTTCCTTCCAACGAGATTGCTAACAGCTTTTGAGCTTCTACAGCGAATTCCATCGGCAGGTGACTCAGGACTTCGCGACAATAGCCGTTAACAATCAAGGCGACAGCGTCCTCTTCTGCAATTCCGCGCTGCTGGCAGTAGAAGAGCATGTCCTCTCCAATTTTGGACGTTGTGGCTTCGTGCTCTGCGACCCCTGTTGGATTGAGCACCTCCACGTAGGGGAAGGTGTGTGCCCCGCAGGTGCTACCGATCAGAAGCGAGTCGCACTGCGTGTAATTACGGGAATGGTCGGCGCTCCGAAGGATGCGTACCAGCCCACGGTATGTATTGTTGCTTCGCCCCGCAGCAATACCTTTGGAGACAATGCGGCTACGGGTGTGCCGCCCAATATGGATCATCTTTGTTCCCGTGTCAGCCTGCTGGAAGCCGTTTGTTACGGCGACGGAATAGAACTCACCGACACTGCCATCGCCTTTGAGAATAACGCTGGGATACTTCCACGTGATAGCGGAGCCAGTCTCAACCTGAGTCCACGAAATCTTGGATTCTTTCCCCAGACAGATACCGCGCTTGGTGACGAAGTTGTAAATGCCACCGCGTCCTTCTCGGTCGCCTGGGTACCAATTCTGAACGGTTGAGTATTTGATTTCAGCTCCATCCAGTGCAATCAGTTCGACGACAGCAGCGTGGAGCTGATTTTCATCTCGCATGGGGGCAGTGCAGCCCTCCAGGTAGCTCACGTATGAGCCCTCGTCGGCGATGATGAGCGTACGCTCAAATTGTCCTGTCTGTGCTGCGTTGATGCGGAAGTAGGTGGACAGCTCCAGTGGGCAACGCACACCCGGTGGAACGTAGACGAAAGAGCCATCGCTGAAGACGGCTGAGTTTAGCGTGGCAAAGAAGTTATCCGTGTAAGGAACTACGGAGCCCAGGTACCGTTGCACGAGTTCCGGATACATCTGTATTGCCTCACTGATGGGGCAGAAGATGATGCCTAATTCTGCTAGCTTTTCCTTGAAGGTGGTTGCAACGGAGGCGCTGTCCAATACGGCATCAACAGCAACACCTGCCAATAGTTTCTGTTCTTCCAGGGGGATGCCCAATTTCTCAAAGACGCGGCGGATTTCAGGATCAACTTCGTCCAGACTGCGTGCATGGCGCTTTTTGGGTGCAGCATAGTAGCTGATACCCTGATAGTCTATGGGCGGATAAGTAACCTTCGCCCACCGTGGTTCCTCCATAGTCCTCCAATGGCGATATGCCTGTAAACGCCACTCCAACATCCATGTTGGTTCGCCTTTGCGCTCCGAGATATAGTGGATAATGTCCTCATTGAGTCCCTTGGGAGCAATCTCTTCCTCGATTGGAGCGACAAAGCCGTACCTGTACTCCGAGCTTGTTACCTGCTGGAGGATTTCATCTTGCTGTGCTGCCATGATGGTTTACGGGAAGAGATATGGTACTCAAGGCGGTAGCGGAGACGAAGGGAAAATGGGACTATTTTAGTCGGGAT
>JANWXA010000037.1 GCA_025055465.1 Candidatus Kapaibacterium sp. | reverse complement strand
AGCGTTTCTTCTGACGGTCACGGTTATCCTACAGGTATTGGAACCCAACACGCCACTGTTGGATCTGCTCTTTGAAGCTGCTTCTGCTTTGGGAACCGTAGGGCTCTCACGTGGTGTTACGGAGGAGCTCTCACCGGCGTCAAAGCTCCTGTTGGTCACAGTCATGTTGATCGGGCGTATTGGGGTGTTGACGGTTCTGTCAGTGCTTATTCCGGCGCGTCCGGCGGAGCGCTATTATTATCCTCGAGAACGCATCATCATTACGTGAGGGTGCTTGCCATGAGCTTGCGAGTTGCTGTCATTGGACTGGGTCACTTTGGGATGAATCTGGCGTTACGACTTACGGAGGAGGGATGTGAGGTAATTGCTGTTGATCGGGATCCAGAGCGTGTGGAGGTGTTGCAGGATCGGGTCGCGATTGCCGTTGTGCTGGATTCAACAGAGCAGCGTCCTCTGCGCAAACTGGGCCTGCGCGATATGGATATTGTCGTGGTTGCTATTGGGGAAGATTTTCAGAGCTCCCTTTTAACGACGGCATCGTTACAAGAAATTGGGGTCAAGCGGATCATCAACCGAGTCATTTCCCCTGTACACGAGCGCTTGCTGCGGTTAATGGGAATACACGAGCTCATATTGCCAGAAGCAGAGGCTGCCGAGGCGTTGGCCAATCGGCTCCTGCTGGGTAAAGTACAGAAGGCTTTTGAGCTGTCGCCGGAGTACAGTATTGTGGAGGTGGGGGCGCCTCAGCATTTTGTGGGTAAGAGCGTGCGGGAAATTGGATTGCGCGAGCGCTATGGGCTAAATCTGGTTACGATCAAGCGGGTGGAGCGCCGGGCTGGACTTTTGAGTCTTGGACAGCACGAACGGGTGCGTGTCCTGGGAGTCCCGACACCGGAGACCGTGATTGAACAAGATGATATTTTAGTTGTGTTTGGGCAAGAGCGGGAGCTACAGCGGTTACTTGAGGCGTCGTGAGAGTGGGAAATGATCGCTGTTGTCTTCTTGGTTGGACTTAGTTCCCCTCTGCTTGTAGCACAGTGGTGCGACGGGGGAAGCGTCATTGTGCTGAATTCTTCGGCCGACGACTTTGCCCCAGTGTGGGATCGGGCAGGGCAGCGCCTGCTCTTGAGCTCGACGCGGCGCGGAGAGTCTCGGATCTATACTGCTTCCTGGCATGACACGGGTTGGGGTACTCCTCAGGAGCTGGACGGCCTGAACCCTGTGGGCCACCATCTCTCGTACACCGCACCTTCGCCTGATGGATGGCTATATCTATGCCGCTACCGTCCTGGACGCCGACAAGCGTATTTGCACATTGTCCGGGTCCGACAGGGAGCTGACCGCAGATGGTACTGGGCGGATGTACCCGAACTGGTGGTGGGGGCTGAAGAGGCCTTTACAGCTCATCCTACGATTTCTCCTGATGGTATGACGATGGTGTTTGCCTCCGACCGTGCCGGCGGCCAAGGAGGTACAGACCTCTGGATATGCTATCGGAGTGATGATGGACACTGGACCGCGCCCGAGAGCATGCGGCTACTGAACTCCCCGGGCAACGAGATTACCCCTTTTCTGGCTACTGCTGATACGCTTTTCTTTGCCTCCAATGGCCACGGCGGAGCAGGGGGATACGACCTCTTCATGAGTGTCCGCCGTTGGGATGGACAGTGGCAGCCTCCTGAACCTCTCGTGGACCTCAATACCGAAGCCGATGAATCTGATTTCAGTCCGCTTCCTTTCGCCAGAGGAGCGCTGTTTGTCCGAAACAGCCCAGGCGAAGGGCTGAATATCTTTAGTGCCTATCTCTGTGGAGAGTCGCAAGGACTTCCGATACCGCGAAGAATGTCCAAGCCAGAATAGCCACAAGGTAGGAGCTACCGGTAAGAAATTCGTGCAGGGGTTTCCGCAATGTACTTCTATGCTGTGCTATGAGGAGGTTGGTGGCCCAGTCAGGAGTTGCCTTGGGACTTCTGTGGTCGAGTATAGATGGAATGCAGACGGGGACAGAGCCGGCGCTGGTTACACCGACAGAGCTACGCCATCGGCTGCAACGGCAGGGAGACACCATCGTGCTGGTCAACTTATGGGCAACATGGTGCCGTCCTTGCATTGAAAAGTTGCCGTCTTTTGATACTCTGGCGCATCGCTACCGAGATATGCCAGTTCGTGTCTGGTTGGTCAATGTGGAACCTCGTGCGCAGTGGGCAGTTCGAGTCAAACCATTCCTTGCGCGCCGGCGTCTTATAGCACCTGTCTTCTTGTTAGAGTATGGGAAGGGGACCCGATGGCTGGATACGATCCACACAGAGTGGTCGGGCACCCTTCCAGCAACCATATTATGGAGAGCGGCAGACTCGCTCTCGGTACTCATAGAGGGCGAGACCAGAGTCGATACTTTGGAGCAGTATGTTCAACGTTACCGGAGCTGGTGATGATTGTTCGGCAGGTTTTGCTCTTTGGTTTCTTTGTTTCCACGACGCTGGCGTACACTGTAGGGGATACCGTCAGAGACTTTCAACTGCGCAATGTGGACGGGAAGATGGTTGCTCTGACGCAGTATGCCACCACGGGCCGTGGGGTTATTATAGTGTTCACGTGTAATAGCTGTCCCTACGCTAAGGCGTATGAGGAGCGGATTATTGAGCTCCACCGGGAGTTTGCTCCTAAAGGTTTTCCCGTCCTTACCATCCAGCCGAATGATCCGGAGCGGTCGCCAGAGGATTCCTATCAAAAGATGCAGCAGCGGGCAGCCGAGAAGGGATATCCGTTCCCGTACTTGTGGGATGAAACACAGGAGGTTGCGCGCCAATTCAAAGCCCGGCGCACGCCCCACGCGTATGTCCTCCAGCGTGTGGGAGAGCGCCTCGTAGTGGCCTATATCGGTGCTATTGATGACAATGCAGAAGATCCTGGTGCAGTTGAGCAGCGCTATGTCGCCGAGTCAGTGAACGCCCTGTTGCGGGGTGGAGTGCCGCCTGTACGGGAGACCCGGGCCATTGGTTGCACAATCAAGTGGCGCCGTCGGTAGGGGACTCCTACGGTTGGGTGCGTTCTGCCGAGCGGAGGAGTAGAGCTTTTCCTGTTGCTGTTGGTATGGAGACGCCGAGGAGAGTGGCGATTGTCGGAGCGATATCCTCGGGCGAAGTAGGTTCGGCTGAGCTTCCGCCAGTGACAGTGTTTCCGAAAAACACTAAGGGCACAAAACGGTCATAGTCATAAGGGGTGCCGTGAGTTGTTGCCGCCTCTGTGCCGAAGATCCAAAAGGGCCGGGGATAAAGCAGGAGGTCGGCGGTCTGGGACGGGGGGAAAGTTCGGCGCAGGAGAGCGAGAAGGCTATCCGATACTCCGGTTGCGGTATGAGAGATGCTATTTCGTAATGCGACATCCGGCACCACGATGCCTATGCCTTCGTAGTTGGTGAGCCAGAGTTGGAGGCTGTCTCGGACGTCATCGGGACGGACACCTGCTCCCTCAATGAGGTTGCGATGCAGCAAGAGGAGGGGTGGAGCCAAAGACAGCCAGAAGATTCCTGCACGTGGACCAAAGGCCTGGGTGAGCTTACGGTGGAGGAAGGTAGTCAGATCGTCCAGCGAGATGCGCCCAGCGTCTATTCCTGGGTATGCTCCGGGGCTACTGCGGGCGAGCATCTCCGGGATCGGTGCCACACCGTGGTCGGAGGTTAGTACCAGCACGTACTGCGAACGACCAACAGCACTGTCCAGAAAGCGAATGAACTCACCCAATGCACGGTCGCATGCCAGATATAGTTCCAGCAGCTCGCGGCTATCCGGGCCAAACTGATGTCCGAGAAAGTCCGTTGTGGAGATGCTTATCCATAAAAGATCTGGAATGGAGTCCATTCCCAGACGCTCGTGTGTGACGGCATTCCGTGCAGCATTGAAGAGCCACTCTACGGAGTAGGGCGATAGCAGGAAGCCGTCCCAGAACTCTGCTTCCTCTGTGGGAACCCGATGGGGAAATGAGCATGTACCCCCTGGAAAACGAGGCTCCCATGGTACAGAGTCTGATGGGGCTAACGCTGCTGGCAAGGAAGGGTACCATACCTTGCCGGCGTACTGTTGTGGGGAGTAGAGACGGTTCCATTCGTCGAGCCATCGAGGCTTGGATAATCCAGGCATGCTGACCAGCTTTCCATGCTCTGGGTCCAGCCACAACACGGCTGTGGGGGTATGGCCTCCCATCATGATGGCGGCACGCGCTTTATGAGAGAGCGAAACAACTTTTGCTCCTGGAAACTGTTGCCGTAGGAGATCGCCTACCGCAGGAAGCTGCAGCCAAATAGTTGATGGCACACCTGTCGTATCCTCCGCGCATCCAATCAGGAAGCGCTTACAACACTTTGCAACGATGGTGTTACCACTGATACCATGCTGTTCTGGAGGTGCACCAGTAGAGATAGTGGCGTGTCCGGCACAAGTAACGGTCGCCGCGTGCCGGATGAAGCAGTTTCGGTAAGCAAATCCCTCTGCCGTCAGTTTCTGGAATCCGCCTTTCCAGAAAGGCTGCCAACGCCAGAGATAGTCCCCTCGCATTTGATCGAAGACTACAACCAGAGCAAGGCGTGGTACCGAGGCCTTGAGGCACAAGCAGAGAGAGAGACCGATCCCTATGAGGGGGGCTGCGTATGTTTTCATGGGTTGCTTTCTTTTTTCCGAGTCGCGAAAATAGGCGTTCTCTATTAGGGGTGCGGAAAACGTTGCTGTCACGAATTCATCTCATCGCTCCGGCAAGAGTCATTGCAGGTGTACACTGTAGTCAGCTCTTCCTTCGTCACTGGCATTTAGTTCCAATGTGGGGTACAGAGTTTTAGATGTATATCCGCCGCCGTCAACTCCTGGGTGCCCTGGTGCTTGTTGTAGTGGGGGTAGTTATTGGTTTCTGGACCCGCCCGGTTTTGTCTGGTGACAACGTCTACGAGCAACTTCGCAAGTTTAGCGAGGCGCTCAACTACGTGTACCGCAACTATGTAGAGGATGTAGACTCGCAGCGTTTGGTGGAAGCCGCCATTAAGGGGATGCTAGACAGTTTGGACCCGCACTCGGTGTACATTCCTCTTAGCGAAATGCAGCGTGTGGAAGAGGACTTCCGTGGCAGCTTTGAGGGGATCGGCATAGAGTTCGACGTCATCCATGACACGATAACGGTTATTGCACCTATAGCCGGCGGTCCTTCGGAAGCGTTAGGAATTCAGGCGGGGGATAAGATCGTGGTCATAGATGGACAGAATGCTGTTGGGATGTCCCGAAGCGAAGTACCGCGCCGCCTCCGTGGCCCGAAGGGGACTACAGTCCGTATTGGGATTCGCCGGTCGGGGGTCAAGGATCTTCTGGAGTTCGTTATCACGCGTGATCGTATCCCAATCTATAGTGTTGACGCAGCTTTTATCATTGAGGGGACGGACGTGGGGTATATTCGCGTCAATCGCTTTTCTGCAACGACACACCAAGAATTTCGGGAAGCTCTCCAACGGCTGCATTCTGAGGGAATGCGCAAGCTCCTACTGGACCTGCGGGGAAATCCTGGAGGTTTTATGGATCAAGCCATCCGGATTGCTGATGAGTTCATCCCGAGCGGGCATCGCATCGTGTACACTCGTGGGCGCATACAGGAGTTTAACGAGGACTACTACTCCCGGGGTGGACAGGTGTTTGAGCGTACGCCGCTTGTTGTTTTGGTCAACCGTGCTTCTGCTTCTGCCAGCGAGATAGTCAGTGGGGCAATCCAGGACTTGGACCGCGGAATTATTGTTGGAGAGACAACTTTTGGGAAAGGGTCTGTGCAGCGCCAGTTTGAGCTCCCTGACGGTGCTGGTCTGAGAGTGACGGTTTCCTTCTACCATACACCTTCTGGCCGGATTATCCAACGACCATATAAGGGGAAGAGCCGGCAGCAGTACGTTTGGGAGGAGGAGAGTGGTGTAGAGCCTGTTGAGGAAGGGGACAACATCTCGCACAAGGAGCGTGAGCTGGCAGACTCTGCGCGTCCGCTCTTTAAGACTTTAGGTGGGCGCACGGTGCTGGGAGGTGGTGGAGTTACCCCTGACTACATTGTGCGTCCTGATACAACGACTCGTCTGTCGGTCGAGCTGCGGCGCCATGGGCTCTTCTGGAAGGTGGCTGAAGAATACTTAGGACAACACCGGTCAGAGATCGAGCGGCGCTATTCCAATTACTGGGCGTTCGTGAAAGGATTCCAGTTGCCGGAAGCTGCTATAGAGAGGCTTCGACAGTTAGCCCACGAGCGCGGTGTGAAGTGGGATGAGGAGCTCTTCCATCAAGACACCGACTACATTGCGCACGTTGTCAAAGCCCAAATCGGGCGAGCGATTTGGGGCAACAATGCTTTTGCTGCCGTTATGCTGCAGATTGACCGGCAGGTTCAGAGGGCGCTGCAGCTCTTTCCAGAGGCTATCCGCATCGCCCGGTTGCAGTGAACCTTTCGATTAGGCAATTGTAAGGTCTATGCGCCACGTTCTCATAGTGGGCATACTGTGCCTGAGCAGCTCCGGGATAGCTCAGTTGCTGCAGCCGGGAGAGGAGCTGGAGTACGATGTTTCGTATTTAGGGATTTCGTTGGGCAGGATCCGCATTGTGACCAATGGGCCAGAGGAACTTTCGGGGAAGCCAGCCGTCAAAGTGGCGGCATACATGCAGTCCCACCCCAACATTCCCTTTCTGAGCCTGCAGGCAGTTTTTCAGAGTTGGTTAGACACCTCAGCGGCATTTTCTTATCGCTTTCAGGGGCGGGTTCGGCAGGGGAACGAGCCTGAGGGCTACGGCAGCTACGAATTTGACTATGACCAGCGCCTGCTCCGAGGAGAGGAGTGGGAGGGGGAGCGGCTGCTTGCGCGCCGCTCCTTTCGTCTTCGGACGCGGATGAACGACGGGCTTTCCCTGTTGTTTGCAGCACGGCGCTTTCTGCACTCTGGGAAGAGCTATCGCTTCCCAACCGTGGTCAAGACCGATACATTGCCTACGTTCATTCATTTTACAAGGCGCCGGGAAGCCGTCGCTGTGCCAGCGCTGCCATATTCAATACAGACGGTGTATTTTCGGGGGAACGCTCATTGGACAGGAATCTATGGCCTGACTGGCTCGTTTGAGGGCTGGTTCAGCGATGATGATGCCCGGGTTCCTATTCGAGCGAAAATGCGGGTGTATGTAGGCGATGTCATAATAGAGCTTGTTCGTTGGGAGCGTGCAGGATGGCAGCCCCCACCCGCTCGCACTGGAGAGACTCGGTAGAAAGCCAGCCGGTTGTGCTGGCGGGGATTGACGGCGGTGGTTCCCGGACTCGGATCGTCGTTTCTGTTGGTGGACAGCGTGCGGCGAATGCAGAGATCGGCACCGTCCGGATCGGGGCTGTTGGAATTGGGGAAGCATGTGAACGATTGGTGTATACCCTCAGTGAGCTCCGGCAGAACCTGGACGTGGCTGGTTATGATGCTGTTGTTGCCGGAATCGCAGGCGTGTGGCTCCCAGAAGAGCAGCAGAGGGTCGCACAAGTGCTGCGCTGGATGGCGCGGGAGCGTCGTCTCCCGTTGGGCGAGCTCAAGGTTGTCAGTGACGCTGAAATTGCCGTGGAAGGAGCTTTTGGGGGCAAACCGGGGGTAGTCCTGATTGCTGGTACCGGTACTATTGCCATTGGGCGAACCTCCTCTGGGGAGCTGGTCCGATGCGGAGGTTGGGGTATTGAGTTAGACGACGAAGGGAGTGGGGCCTGGATCGGGCGCGAGGGCCTAACTGCCGTTGTTCGTGCTCTGGACGGACGCGGGCGCCCGACTCGCCTAGCCGAAAAGCTGGCTGAATTCTACCCTGGCATCCAGTTGGCACAACCTCGGACGATTGTGGCGGCATACAACGAGCGTCTCTTCGACTATCCCGTGCTGACTCCGCTGGTTATGGCGTGTGCGGAAGAGGGTGACGCTGTATGCCAAGACATTATCGCGCAGGCCGCTGAGCACTTGGTAGAGTTGTTGCTCCCGCTTCGGAAACACTTCTCGCGACGCCCAATTCCTCTGGCTCTCTTAGGGGGCATGCTGGAAAACCACACCTTGCTGGCACGGCTCTTCCGTGAGCGTCTGGTACAGGTGGTGGAGTACCGCCTCCAATCACCCCGAGGCACAGCTCTCGACGGAGCATTGGCGATGGCCCAGCAGCTTATTGGAGAAGCATGAGTTTCTCTACTGTCAGTATGCGGCGTGTGCTCCTGGTGCCGTGGGGCGATAGACACCCTCAAATTGCTGACAATGTGTGGCTGGCTGAGGGAGTGTGTATTATTGGCGACGTCACAATCGGGGAGTACTCCTCGGTGTGGTTCAATACCGTTATTCGTGGCGATGTCAACCGTATCTGGATTGGTTCGCAAACGAATGTGCAGGACCTTTGCCTTCTTCATGTTACCCGAGGACGATACCCGCTCAGGATTGGACACCGCGTCACTATAGGACATCGAGCAATCGTGCATGGAGCATATGTAGAAGATTGTTGCCTGATCGGGATGGGGGCTTGCGTGCTGGATGGTGCTCGCATTGGTACTTATAGTATCGTCGCCGCAGGGGCCCTGGTTAGGGAAGGTCAGGAGGTGCCCCCTGGAGTTTTGGTCGCAGGTGTTCCGGCGCGTGTTGTACGGGAGTTGACGGATGAAGAAAAGCTCCGCATAGAGGAGTCTGCCCGAAATTATGTGGAGTATTCGGCACATTACCGGCAGTGGCTTCCGTAAGGACGGTGTCACAAAACTTGGCTAAGGAGGTGCCATGCAGAGTGATCCCCGCCGCTCTCATAGACTGTTTGTCCCTGTTCTCTTAGGGCTCGTGCTCCTCAGCATTTGTACTCGGGCGCAGGATATCCCTGTAGAGGAGCTGTTGGAAAATCCTCAACAGTATGATGGGCAACCAGTATCGGTTGTAGGTACTATTGCTAACTATCGTGAGAAAATTTCTCGGGCTGGAAACGCCTATACGACATTTCGACTCCAAGCCGATGGCGCAGCCGTAAATGTCTTCATCTGGGGGCATCAGGGACTGGGGGATGGACAGAGGGTTCGGGTACAGGGCGTCTATCGGCGTGTCAAACGTGTAGGGCGTTATACGTTTTACAATGAAATAGAGGCCTGGCAGATAAGGCGTGTAGGGAAACAATAATAAACGCACGCACGGTAGTCCGGGCTGATGGCCGAAAAAGTCGTGCTTTTTCAGCTTCGAGTACAGGTGTTTAGTATCGGTAAGTCAGCCCACCAGCAATGGTAAAGGGGGTTCGCGTAAGGGTGTACTGGGAAGAGGCCCCGTAGTTGCTCCGCAATTCAGACAGTTCCAAGCGGCGTATGAGAAAATCGAGGCGGATGTTGGGGGCCAAGTATACCCCTGCACCAGCAGCAACGACGTGAGTTGTGGCACCCGGGATATCCTGTCCATATGGGGAGGTAATGCTGTTGAAGCTGGCACGGGCTGTGATAGGGAGAAAAGGCATGTGCCACTCCACCCCAGCTCCCCAGAGAGTCTGCCCCACGAGCTGCTCCACAACGATACGGTTTAGCTGGAGGATTTCCCACGGGGCATCGGTGAACTCAAGCTGAGTGACATCAGAATAAGCTGCGCCGGCACTAAAAGTCAACCCAACTCTGGGGAGATGGAAGACAACTCCGCCTGAGAAGGTAAATGGAGTGCGGACATTGTATGAATTTTGTCCTTCTTCTGTGAACTGCTTGCGGTCGCCGTTGTCAAAGGCTGCAATGGCGGTCGTATTGAAGCGCTCGCGGATCTGGAAAAACGTAGGGAAGTGGACCGTGAGCCCAGCCCGTAGGAACTCACCCATGCGGAATAGAAGCCCAGTACTGCCGGTGATGGCGGGGAGCTCTTGGGTAAGGTCTTCGTAGAGCTGCAGTGTGTGGAAGTCAACGTTGGTAAAGCGTGTCGTATCGAGCCAACTGTAGCGATTGAGCGCGTCGGCTTCGCGGTAGTCGCGGCTGTAAACGAAGCGTCCATACTTGAGAGCGATGGCAAAACCAAGGGAGACCCATTGGGAGAGTTCAAAGGCTACGCCCCCAGATAGAGAATGGAGCCCTCCGCGCTCCCGGACAAAACCTTCTTGCCAGACGCTATCTCGAACAGGGGTGAACATGCGCCCGTTAACAGTGTCGGCCAGGTAGAGCCGGAATGCCCGGTTTTCGCGCGGGATCGGGGTTGCACCGGCCCAGTAGCTAATGATACTGCTGGCAGGGTTGAAGGCGGCGTAACGGAGTGAGGACTCATAGTCGTTCTCCAATGCGTATGCCACGGCAATTGCTGCACGTGTAGAGCCCCATCGTTCGCTGGTGGCAATTCCCAGGTGAGTCAGTGCTGTAGAGTTGGATGCTGCCGAGGTTTTGGCAACCAAGAAAGACGTTTCTGTCGCATTGTGGGCGAAGAACAGCCCTCCGGTGATTTCCACACCTGGAATGAGGATAAGACCAGCGGGGTTGTAGTAAAGGGCACTGATGTCGTCGGCTACGGCCGTAAACCCGACGCCGATGCTGCCGGCCCGTGGTGTGACGTATCTGTCCAGGCGAGCAAGTCGGAGGGCATCCTCCACAAACTGGGCCTGCAGTGGAAGCACACAGAGCAACAGGTTTATGATGGGATAGGCGGTCCGCATCAGTTCCTTTGTCCTGTACATGTTAGATGACGTTGGGTATTCGAAGCACATTTTTGGGACGGGCTGAAGATTATGCTGATTGATGAATCCCCAACAGGCGACGAGGTTCTGTGTATTCTAAGCCGAAAGATTCCGCCACGCCGGGGTGCGTAATGCAGCCATCCACGATGTTGAGTCCTGCCAGCAGCTCGGGGTTAGTTCGTACGGCTTCTTGCCAGCCCTTGTCCGCCAGCTCTACGATGTAGGGGAGCGTCGCGTTCGTCAGGGCAATGGTGGAGGTCACAGGTACAGCACCGGGCATGTTGGCAACGCAGTAGTGGACAACGCCATCCACGACGTAAGTAGGATTGTCGTGGGTCGTCGGACGACAGGTTTCTACGCAGCCGCCTTGATCCACGGAAACGTCCACGATGACACAGCCTGGCTTCATATCGGCCAACATTTCGCGAGTGATCAGCTTGGGGGCCTTTGCTCCGGGAATAAGAACAGCGCCGATCACTAAGTCAGCTTCCCGGACCACCCGTCGAATATTTGCCGGGGTTGATACCATAGTAATGACGTTTCGCGGCATGACGTCATCGAGGTAGCGCAGGCGATAGAGGTTGGAATCCAGGATGATGACACGTGCCCCTAAACCGGAGGCGATCTTTGCTGCATTCGTCCCAACGATGCCCCCGCCCAAGATAACAACCGTTGCGGGTTCCGTACCGGGAACGCCGCCCAGGAGGATACCACGTCCGCCCATAGTGCGTTCCAAATATTTTGCCCCCTCTTGCGGTGCCATCCGCCCCGCAACTTCACTCATGGGGATCAACAGCGGGAGAGAGCCGTCAGTGCGCTGGACAGTCTCGTAAGCGATGGCAATGCAGTGACTGCGGCGTATTGCTGTTGTCAATTCTTCAGAGGCAGCAAAATGAAAGTATGTAAACACTACCTGTCCAGGCTGGATGAGAGGATACTCCGGTTCTATGGGCTCTTTGACTTTCACAATCATGTCTGCGTGAGCATATACTTCCCGGGCGGTTTCCACCAGAATGGCTCCGACGGCACGGTACTCCTGGTCTGAGAAGCCGCTTCCGACTCCTGCGCTCTCTTCCACCAGGACTGTATGTCCGTGTTGGCGGAGGATCTCGGCGCCAGAGGGTGTGAGCGCAACGCGATTTTCGCCCGGTTTGATTTCGCGCGGGACGCCAATAACCATGGGCAGATGCTCCTTTTTCTGAAGAGAACACTCTAACCTGGTTTCAAAATTACGTGCCTTCCCGCAAGGGCTGTCCGCCTATGGCCTAAGTTTGGCGTATATTTGTGAGCGCAACCGTAAGCAGGTTTGTTTCAATTGTATGGGGCGTTCTA